>NZ_DFRA01000051.1:0-29578 GCF_002378465.1 Empedobacter sp. UBA3475
TCCGATCTCGATTGTAAATACTACGCTCAATTTTACAACTTAACGCATTAGGAAGATTTCGAAATAAACGATTTTCACTATCAATACCCATAAATTTAGCTGTTAAGACAAGATTTATGAGTTATAAATCAAAAAGTTTAGGTCTTCTACGTTGATAAATTAAAAGTGTATCTGTGGATATTTTCGTAGAACTTATAATATTCTTTCATAATTTGTAAGTAAGTTGTTCATTGTAAATGTTTTGTGCTTAAAACAATTTACTGATTTTCAATCAAATGAACAACTTTATTATTTAGTAATCAAAATGCACAACGGGTAAAACTAATATTTTTAATCATAATTTTGATTTAAGTTTTGTAAAAAATCAGCCATATCCTCAATTCGTAATTGCAGCTTACTCCCTACTTTAAGGCAGGATGAAGGCAACATAGTGGCAGTAGAGTGTATACAATACTTTTTTTGGACGGTTGAAAGTTGACAGCAATTCGTCTAAGTTCCCGATACTAAAATCAGAGATTTTCACTCGAACTGACGAAAAGTACAATTGTTTTTCAAGAGTTTTAATTTTGTTGACAGTTCGAGTTGAAAAAAAATGGTGAATCATTACACTCGAGTTTTGTATTTTCACTGTATGAAATGATTAGGCGGTGAATATTTGCTGAATCAAACAAATAGGCAGCGGCTACTTTTGGGTTATGGGCTCGGGAGAGGTTTCGAGAAGCGAAATAAATTAGTAACTAATCTATACTTTCATAATCTTTTTTATCGAGTTGATAATCAATAAACGATACTTTTCTGAGCTTCGCATTTCGTTTTGGAATAATAGGGTAACCTTTGGCTTCGGCAAATACTTTTGTGAATTTTGCGCCGAAATATAGAATTGTTGCAACATAATAAATCCACAACAAAAGAATAACCAACGAACCTGCCGATCCAAAAATGGTAGAATATTTGGAGTTTGCGATATAAATACCAATTAAATATTTTGCAATAAAGAATAGAATCGCCGTAAAAAACGCTCCTACAAAAGCTTGTTTTGCTTTGATACGTGCATCGGGAAGAATCTTGAAGAGAATATAAAATATCAAAATCGAGATTGAAATACTCAATGTATTATTAAGAAGAATAACTGTGGTCTTCGTCATAATGGTATCGAGTTCGAAAAGACTGAAAATTTCTTCTCCAAAACTCATTAATATACTATTTAATATTACTGTTGCTATTAAAACTATTCCTAATGAAAGGATAATCAAAAATGAAAGCCCTCTATTTATTACAAATTTCAACCAAGCTCTACGAGGAACTGCTTCGACACGCCAAATAAGATTGAGACTATCTTGCATATCGGTGAACATTGTTGTAGAACCAAAAATCAAAATTCCGATACCTATATATAAAGCAAGCGAACTATCTCCTGAAATGGTAGAATTTGTAACAAAATTTTGTACAGCTAAAGCGACATCTGGACCAACAATATTTTTAAGCTCATAAAACATTCGGTTTTCGATAGCATCTTTCTTAAAGAATAAACTTGCACTGGAAATTACAATCAGAATTAATGGTGAAAGTGAAAACAATGCGTAATAAGTTAACGAAGCGCTCAATTTCATAATTCGGTCCTCACCAAATTCAACAATTGTCTGTTTTAAAATATTAAAGTAGAATTTTAGTTGCTTCATTAAATTAATTACTTTAGAGATTAAAGATACAAATTCATAAAATCTATAACAAAAAAAAGACCATTCGATGAATGGTCTTTAAAAAAATATATTAAATCTTAGCTTACACTAACATTGTAACAGGATTTTCGATGTACATTCTTAATGTTTGTAAGAATTGTGCACCTGTTGCTCCGTCTACTGTTCTGTGATCACAAGCTAAAGATAATTTCATTGTGTTACCAACTACAACTTGTCCGTCTTTTACAACTGGTTTTTGAATAATTGAACCAACTGATAGGATACAAGAGTTTGGTTGATTGATAATCGATGTGAATGATTCGATTCCAAACATACCTAAGTTTGAAACAGAGAATGTTGATTTTTCCATTTCATCTGCTTTTAATTTGCGATCTCTTGCACGACCTGCATAATCTTTGACCTCAGCAGAAATTTGAGCAAATGATTTTTGATCTGTATTTTTAACAACAGGAACCAATAAACCATCTTCTACAGCAACTGCCACACCGATATTGATATCTCCATGTTGAATAATTTCTGTATCTGTCCAAGTAGAATTAACAGCTGGATGTTTGCGTAAAGCCATTGCACATGCTTTCACAATCATATCGTTGAATGAAATTTTCGTATCAGGCACTGAGTTTAATTGTTTGCGCGCAGCAATCGCATTATCCATATCCAACTCTACATTTAAGTAATAATGAGGAGCTGTAAATTTAGATTCAGCCAAACGTTTAGCGATAACTTTTCTCATTTGAGAATTTGGAATCACTTTATCTTCTCCAGAAACAAAAGTTTGAGCTGGTTTAACTGATTCAGATTTTGCTTCCGCTTTTGGTTGAGCAGATGGTTGATAATTTTCGATATCTTTTTTCACGATACGTCCATTATCACCAGAACCTTTCACCTCTGCTAAATTAATTCCTTTATCTTTTGCAATTGTTTTTGCTAATGGCGATGCAAAAATACGATCAGAAGAAGAAGTTTCTTCAACCTTATTATTTACATCTAATTGTACAACTACTGGTTTTTCGTCATCAACAACTTCTGTAGAAACTGCTGGTGCAGCAACTTTACCTCCGTTTGCTACAATTGCAGAAACGTCAGTACCAGCTTCACCAATAATTGCTAAAACAGAATCTACTGGTGCAGGCTCGTTCACTTTAGCTCCTTGATATAATAAAACACCATCAAATTCTGATTCGAATTCTTGCACTGCTTTATCTGTTTCAATTTCTGCTAAAATATCACCTTCCGCAACTTGATCTCCAACATTTTTGTGCCAAACAACTACAGTTCCTTCTTCCATTGTATCAGAAAGACGAGGCATTGTAATTACTTCCACATTTGCAGGAATTTCTGCAACAGGTTTTGCTTCTTCTGTTTTTGTTTCGCTGGGAGTTGATTTTTCTTCTTTAACTTCAGTCGTAACTTTTGCTCCACCCCCGATTAAACCTGAAATATCTTCTCCTTCATTTCCGATGATTGCTAAAACTTCATCAACATTTGTTGACACTCCTTCTGCAACACCTTGATATAATAATACTCCATCAAATTCTGATTCGAATTCTTGGATTGCTTTATCTGTTTCGATTTCTGCTAAGATATCACCCTCAGCAATTTTATCTCCTACATTTTTGTGCCATTTTACAACAGTTCCTTCTTCCATTGTATCGCTTAAGCGAGGCATTGTAATAATTTCTGCCATGGTTTTTAGTTGTTTTCGATTTTATCTAAGAATGGATAATTTTCTTCTGAATAGATATAATCATACATTACGTGTTCTTCTGGATAGTTAGAGTTTTCTGCAAATTCTGCACATTCTTCTACCATCACTTTTACTTCATCAATAATTGCATCTAATTGTTCTTTAGTTGCCCAATTGTTTACTAAGATATGATTCTCAACATTCAAGATTGGATCTTCTTGTTTGTACTCTTCCACCTCTTCTTTTGTACGATAAGGCTCAGCATCAGACATAGAGTGACCTCTATAACGATATGTACGTACATCTAAGAAAGTTGGTCCATCTCCACGACGCGCTCTTTCAATAGCTTCGTAAGCTGCTTCTGCAACTTTTACAGGATCCATACCATCTACAGGCATACAAGGCATTTCGTATCCTAAACCTAATTTCCAAATATCTTCGTGGTTAGCAGTACGAGAAACAGAAGTTCCCATAGCGTATTGATTGTTTTCGCAAACAAAAACAACTGGTAATTTCCAGTTCATCGCCATGTTAAATGTTTCATGTAATGTACCTTGACGAGTTGCGCCATCTCCCATTAAACAGATTGTAACACCATCGCGATTAAAGAATTTATCACCAAAAGCGATTCCTGCTCCTAATGGAATTTGCCCACCAACGATTCCGTGTCCACCATAAAAATTATGCTCTTTACTGAAAACGTGCATAGATCCTCCTAAACCATGAGAAGTTCCTGTTTCTTTACCACATAATTCAGCCAAAATACGTTTTGGGTCTACACCCAAAGCCATAGGCCAAACGTGACAACGATAAGCAGTAATCACATGATCTACACCAGGTTTCATTGCATGAATAAAACCGGCTGGTAAAGCTTCTTGACCATTGTATAAATGTAAGAAACCTCTAATTTTTTGCTTTAAATATAATGAACGACACTTATCTTCGAAGCGACGCCAAAAAGTCATATCACGATACCATTGTAGGTACGTTTCTTGCGTTAATTTTTCCATAATTGCACAATTCCGTTGGAACAAATTTAAACTAATCTATTTAGTGTACAAAATTGCTACCCTAAAAATTCGTCAGTAAAATGTAATGGAAGCAAATCTTTAGCAGAATTTATCACCAAAACATCACCTTCTTTTCCAGATAAAATAATTTCGATTGGTTGCGATTGTTTCTTTTCAATCTCTAAAATATATTGTCGACACATCCCGCATGGAGGCAATGGATAATTGACATTTGGCGTAGAAACAGCCAATTTTTCAATCTTAATATTTGGGAAGTTTGCATTTACATAAGCCAATAAACCTCTTTCGGCACAAGTTCCGACTGGATACGAAGCATTTTCTTGATTTGAACTCGAAAAAATTTCTCCATTTTCTAATTGAACAGATGCACCAACATTGAAATTAGAATAAGGCGCATATGCATTCAACGAAATATCATAAGCCTCTTCTACTACTTTTTTTTGTTCTGCTGCAAGCTCAGATTTACTCTCGAATCGTTCAAATTCAAAAGAATATTTTTCTTTTTTCATATAGAATTTACACCAAAGTGTATTATTTAATTAATTATTAAATACTTAAATCCTCTCAGCTATTTTATTCAATAGAAAAAGGAAGTAAATTTATAAAAAAATATTTTATGTTAGTGAAAATTTTTGCAAGTGCTATTTTCGGAGTTTCCGCAAAAACAATTATTGTGGAAGTTAATATTGATCAAGGTGTCGGGTATCATTTGGTTGGTTTGCCCGATAGCGCAATAAAAGAAAGTAATTTTAGGATAAATGCTGCACTAAAAAATTCTAATTTGAAATTACCTGGTAAAAAAATCACGATTAATATGGCGCCAGCAGATTTACAAAAAGAAGGTTCTGCCTATGATTTACCAATCGCAATTGGAATTTTAGCAGCTTCGGAGCAAGTAAATTCTGAACAACTCCATAAATTTATAATGATGGGCGAATTATCGCTAGATGGTTCACTTCGACCTATAAAAGGTGCATTGCCGATTGCAATACAAGCAAAAGAAGAAGGTTTCGAAGGAATTATTTTACCCAAACAAAATGCAGACGAAGCAGCTGTTGTAGAAGGAATCGATGTTTTTGCGGTTAATAACATCAGAGAAGTTGTTGATTATTTTAACGAAGAAATCATTTTACAACCTCATCAAGTTAATTTAGATGATTATTTTTTTAGTGAAATGAATAATTATCCTTTCGATTTTGCTGATGTAAAAGGTCAAGAAAATGTAAAACGTGCGATGGAAATCGCTGCTGCAGGAGGACATAACATTATTTTGATCGGTCCTCCAGGAAGTGGAAAAACAATGTTAGCCAAACGAATTGCTTCAATTCTTCCGAAAATGACCGTACAAGAAGCGCTCGAAACAACAAAAATTCATAGCGTTGCTGGAAAATTATCTAACAAATCATTAATTGTAAGTCGTCCTTTTTCTAGTCCACATCATTCTATATCGGATGTCGCCTTAGTCGGCGGTGGTTCTTATCCACAACCTGGAGAAATTTCTTTGGCGCATAATGGTGTTTTGTTTTTGGATGAATTACCCGAATTTAAGCGAACTGTTTTAGAAGTTATGCGTCAACCTTTGGAAGATCGAGAAGTCACAATTTCGAGGGCAAAATTCACTGTGAATTATCCTGCGAGTTTTATGTTAGTAGCTTCTATGAATCCAAGTCCGAGCGGTTATTTTATGGATGATCCAAACAACACTTCCTCTTTAGCGGAAATGCAACGTTATATGAATAAAATTTCTGGACCACTTTTGGACCGAATTGATTTACATATCGAAGTGAATCCTGTTCCGTTTGATGATTTGTCGCAAGAACGTCGTGGCGAAAAAAGTGCTGTGATTCGTGAACGTGTCATTAATGCAAGAAATATCCAGACCAAACGATTTGAAAATACAAAAGTCCATTACAACTCGCAAATGGGACCAAAAGAGTTGGATACTTTTTGTGATTTAGATGATCATTCGAAGCATTTAATCAAAGTTGTTATGGAAAAATTAAATCTTTCTGCTCGTGCGTATGATCGAATTATTAGGGTTGGACGAACAATTGCAGATTTAGATAATTCTGAAACTATTCTTTCAAAACATATTAGTGAAGCTATTCAGTATAGAAGTTTGGATCGAAATCAGTGGATGTGAGTTTAATTATTAATGATGAATGATGAATTATGCGTTATGCAAAAAAAAGGAATCTCTTTCAAGATTCCTTTTCCATTTACTAAAATTCAAATTCACCAACCAAAATTCCTTCGCCGCCAGAATTTGGCTTGTTATTCTGGAAAGTAATCATTTTCTTCACTTGTTTTCCTGAGCTATACATCAAGTAAATCTCTGCCGAAATAGTTGTTGGCCCTGAAATACTCATTTGTCTTTCTCCGAAAAAATTCGTTTCTATTTTATATTTTCCTTTGATCGCTTTTTTTAACATAAATTGTTCTGGTCCGAAACCTTGCGTCACATCCTCACTCATTCGTCCACCAATCGCAGTTGTACGATGTCCGTAAAAACATTTCTCGCCATTTGGATCCGTCACCCACAAATCAATATCGGTCATATCTTTATTCCAATTCATCACCACACGAATATCAACCGGAATATCAACAATGATATCTTTATTAATTTTCGATAAATTCAATTCTTTTCGATGAAGCGAAATCAAATTATTAACTTCAGGAACAATAATCTCCGTAATATCTCGATCACGATTGGCAATTTCTACTGAATAATCATTCGTTAATACTTTATACAGATATTCTAAAGCCGATTGATATTGCTCATTGTCTTGTAACGCCAAGGCATAATCACGATAACTTTGTGCATCAAAAGGTCGCCAATCCAAGACTTTTTTTGTGATAAATAATTCGGTTTGATATTCTTCAATTTCTTTCAATTTGTATGCTAACATTTTATACAATTCTGCATCTTCTAAACCTAGATCTGCAATCGAGCTTAAAATTTTAAGACCAGTTTCTTTTTCTTTTTTCTGAAAGAAAAATGTTGCCACATCAAAATAATAAGCAGGCGTTTCGGCATAATCTTTTCTCAAATCTAAATAAGTTTGATATGGATTTTTAGACGCTTCTATCAACTTCATGTATTCTTTATCCGATTTTACATTGACTATTTTAATTTCCGGAACCGAAGCAGATGTTTCATCCTTCATTTTTTTATCTGCAACAAAATTAGCCGAAGCATAACCTAAACTTCTCGATTCTCTTCTCACTCCATTTGCTGTAACTACCATAGCTTGTTCTGCACTAGATTCCATCTCCATTACAGCTGTTGTTCTAGGCTCTGGCATTACCATATTCACTTGTACAGTCTCTTCTAAATAAGTTGTAGAATCCCCAACAGGTTTTGGATATTTTGGTTTTATATATTTAAAATCTTTCTTCCACCATTCTTTCAATTCCTTTGCTTTCGCAATTGCATTTTTCAACAAATCAGCTTTTCGAGTTTCATTTTGTTCAAAACCTTGTTTCGATAATTTATTAAATTCACTTTGCAATTCCGCTGGTGGATTGATTTTATACTTTACATAATCCGAAACATTTTCCAAAACAATCAAACTTGTGTTCGACGTTACAATCGAAAATTGTTTTCCAATTTCTTCAATTTCTGTTTTATATTGTTCTAGATTCAGTTCTAAATAATTCACTTTACTTTGCGCCCAAATTTTACTAATTTCAAGATTTTGAGTTGCTTTACTCAAATCCAATTCTTTATTGAATTCCACTTTTCCGTTTCGTCCAAACATCATCATTAATTTTGCATTTGGATATTGAGAAATTCCCGAAATCGAAATTCCATTGTTCACATCATTTGTCGAAATTGGGTAAACTTCTCCCGCTGTATTATTGATAATTCCTAAGAATTGAACCGAACTTTCGTTGATTTGTTTGAACGCATTTTCTACAGAATTTTCATTTAGATTGATAAATTTTCCTCCAACTTTTTGCGCAATCATTTTCAAAACGCCATAATTAGAAGTCGGCGAAGATGCAATTGTATAAAAAGGTTTATCTATATTAAAAATATTCGAGCCAAAAGACGAAATTCCATCCGAAAACAATAAATATTCGTCTGCTTTCAGACTTGCTGGAAGAATTTTCGCATAATTTGTTCCTCCATCATATGTCACATTTTCCAAATATTTTTTCAATTCTGACCAATCACCATTTTTAATTTGAAAAAATCTCGATTTTTCCAAAGAAAAATTCAATAACGAAACTTCAATATTTAGATTTTTTTGTTGAGAAATAATTTTATCTAAAAATTCTAACTCTTTTTGATGATTTCGTTTCAAACCACTCAACGAATTATCCCAGATAATTCCAATATTTTTTGACCAAACTTTTGGTTGAGATTTTGCATCAACCAATAAATTCGCATAAAAATAAACCGAACCATCTACATTTTTCTGAACAAAAGATTCTACATTATTCGGCGATTTCGGAAGATTAATAATCAATGATTTTTTAGGTGTAAAATCTGTTTTCGACAAATTTGCTTCATATATATTACTATTTTCCGAAAAATTGAACGAACCATCTGGCGTTTCAATCAATTGTGGTTTTCCAGCAGCATTGTACACTTTTGTTGTCAAATTAAACTTCGCAATTTTTTTCGAAGAATCTAACGGCAAATGATATTGATACGACGATTTATCCAATTTTAATTCTTGGTAATACGATAACTGAATCGTACGTGAACCTTTTGCTGGAATCGGAGAAATACGAGTTCGAAAATTATTTCCTTCTACTTTTTCGATGATTCCAGGGTCGATATTTTGCTTCTGAATACTTTCGAAAACCTCAACCGCACGCACTTTTGTAACAGGAACTGCATTTCGCAATTTTCCATTAATATCAATTGCATATCCACTAACAGTCGTGTTTTCGGGCAAAGGGAAAACTAAATTCCCTTCAAGATTTCGACTTGATGAATTTGTAAAAACTAAAGTTGTTGTCGTTTTGGCCAAATTTCCAAAAATCTCAACTTGCACATCCATCGATTGCAAACTCACAGAATTTTCGTCTGGGCGTTCACCAATTTCGATACGCGGAAATCCGATTCGAATATCTTGCGCATTTATTTTTGTAGAAAAAAACATTCCAACAAAAACAAAGAAAAAAGAAAATAACTTTTTCATATTGTTTGATTTGTAAGTTAGATGCAACAAATTACAAAAAGGTTGGTTGATGTGAAAAAGTTTTAAGTGTTGAGTTGTTAGTTATAAGTTTATTTCAGATTTCCCCTTTTGTCAGAATCACATTTACTTGATTTTAGAATTGAATATTTTTTACAAAAATTAGAAATAAATCATTATATTTGATTGAATTACAATTTATAATAAAATGAAAAACATATTATATATAACGGGATTAGTTTTAATATTAACTTCAATTTTATTAATCTTAGAATTTTCTGATTCTAATAGAATGAGCTTAATTGCAGGAATGATTTTGCCAATAGGATTAGCGTTTAACATTTTAGGTTTTACTTTAAAAACTAATCCACTAAAAGAATAAATTTAATATTCTGCCATAAATATTAAATCGAAAAGCCAATTGCTCTTAGAAACAATTGGCTTTTTGATTTACTTTTTTATATCTATTTTCTCTCGCTCTTTATCTTCACTCACTTTGTAAGCTTTCAAGACTTCGCGAACAATCTTGTGTCGAACAACATCTTTATCATCCAAATAAATAAATCCGATATCTTTTACATCTTTCAATATATTAATCGCTTCACGTAAACCAGATTTTTGTTTTGGTGGTAAATCGACCTGACCAGGATCTCCTGTGATAATAAATTTAGAATTTTTTCCCATACGCGTCAAAAACATTTTCATCTGGGCATACGTTGTATTTTGTGCTTCATCAAGAATTACAAAAGCTCCGTCCAACGTTCGACCACGCATAAATGCTAAAGGCGCAACTTCTATCACTCCTTTTTCTGTATAAGACGAAAGCTTCTCGAACGGAATCATATCTTTCAACGCATCGTACAAAGGTTGTAAATATGGATCTAATTTATCTTTCATATCACCTGGTAAAAAACCTAAATTTTCTCCAGCTTCTACAGCAGGACGCGTCATAATAATTCGGCGAACTTCTTTGTTCTTCAACGCTTGTACCGCCAATGCAACAGCCGTATAGGTTTTTCCCGTACCAGCAGGTCCAATTGCAAAGACCATATCTTTGTTGTAAACAGTTTGTACCAGCTTTTGTTGATTAGGCGTTTGAGGTTTGATGATTTTACCATTTACACCGTGTACAATAATTTCGTCTTCTTTTTTTATTTGAAGCATTTCATTATTATCTTCGGTCATAATGATTTCGAGTTCGCGATCAGATAGTCGATTGTATTTGTGAATATGCTGAATTACTCGTTGCATTTTTTGGTCAAATACTTTCAGAACATCTTCATTTCCAAATACTGTTAACTCTCTTCCGCGAGCAACAATCTTTAATTTTGGATAATATTCTTTGATTCTTTTTAGATGTTCATTATTAGCACCATAAAAATCTTGAGCATTAATTTCGGCTAATTCAATATTAATTTCTGTCAAATGAGATTGTTTTTTTGGTTCACTTACACAAAAATAAAGAATAATAAACAATATATTTGCTAATTATTAGAGAATAGTGGCAATTATTACATTAACATCGGATTTTGGAGTCAAAGATTACTTTGTTTCTAGCGTTAAAGGCGCAATTCTAAAAGAATTGGCCGATGTTACAATTGTAGATATTTCGCATCATGTTAATCCCTATGATTTATCTGAAGCTGCCTATATCATTCGTAATTCTTACGAAGAATTTCCCGACGGAACTATACATATTATTGGAATTAATGCCTTAAGTACGCCTTATCAGAAGCCGATTTGTGCATTAATCAATCATCATTATTTTATTTGTGCAGATAATGGAATTTTATCCTTGATTTGCCAAAAAAATCAACCAGAAGAAATTTACGAAATCACTGCTTATCCAGAAGGAATAGACAGTTTATTTCCAATGAAAAATTGTTTTGTACCAGTTGCATGTCACTTGGCGCGCGGCGGAGTTCCTGCTCTTTTAGGGAACAAACGTACCGAAATGAAGCAATTGAATGAGTTGAAACCAATTTATCGTGATGATAAATATATCATAGGAAATGTGATTTATATTGATCATTTTGGAAATGTTGTGAGTAATATTTCGAAAGATTTTTTCGATGAAATTGCACAAGACAGAAAATATAAAATTTTGCTTCGTCAGAAAGATTTCTCGATGACCGATATTACTGTTATTTATGAGCATTACAACGAAGTTGTACAAGATTTTAACAAAGAAGTGCAAGCTTTTGGACGAACATTGTGTTTGTTTAATTCGGCAGGATTTTTAGAAGTTACTTTATACAAGAGTAATCCAACAATATCAGGAGGTGCAAATCAGTTAATGGGATTAAAGAAAAACGATACAATTACAATTGAATTTGAAAATTAACGCTGAGAAAATTTAGTATTAGAGAGTTTACAATAACTATATGACTTATAATTATTTAATATACAAAGCAATACACGTTATCTTCGTGGTAAGTTACTTTGCTGGTTTATTTTACATTGTTCGTTTGATGATTTATCATACAGAAACGCAACAAATGGAAGAACCAAAAAAATCAATTTTGCAGGATCAATATACCTACATGGAGAAAAAATTATGGAATGTAATTACCGCTCCTGCTTTGGTTATTTTGATTACAATGGGATTGAATATGCTTTACAAAAATCAAGGTTTATTACAAATGCCGTGGATGAAAAGTAAATTAGGAATGATAAGTGTTTTATTAATTTATCATTTTTGGTGCTGGCGAACGTTGAAACAAATCCAAAATAAAGTTTTCAAATACACTTCTGTTCAATTGCGAATGATGAACGAATTGGCGACTATTTTATTATTTGTTATCGTGTTTGCTGTGATTCAAAAAACAGATTTTGGTCAAAATTGGTATTGGTCGATTGTCAGTTTCTTTGGTTGTGGTATACTACTTATGCTTATTGTGCGTTTAATTAATCGTAATAATAAAAAATAACATGTGGACAATCTTCAAAAAAGAGTTTTCCAATTTTTATTTAGGCTTCAACGCTTATTTAGCAACCGCAACATTTGTTATCGTTTCGGTTTTGTTCCTTTGGTTTTTTGATAACGAATTCAATGTTTTCAATACTGGAAATGCTTCTTTAAGTAGTTTTTTCTTTGTTGGACCTTGGATTTTTCTATTCATGATTCCAGCTTTAACGATGAAATTAATCGCAGAAGAGCAAGCAAACGGAACACTATTGTGGTTATTCACACTACCTATAAAAAATAACCAAATTATTTGGGGCAAATATTTAGCAGTCGTTTCAGTTGTTGTTTTTTGTTTACTTTCAACTTTCTTGTTCACTATTACGTTGCAAGAATTTTTGATGCCCGAACAAGAATTAGATTACGGAACAATTTTTTCTGGTTATTTAGGACTTTTCTTTCTAGGAAGTTTATTCGCCGCAATTGGTTTATTTACTTCATCTATTACCAAAAATCAAGTAATGGCTTATGTTTTGGCGGTTTTCTTTTGCTTCATTATTTTTTATGGATTCGAAAGTTTAGCGTCATATAATTTACTTGGTTCGATGGATTTCTATGTTCAAAAAATTGGAAGTTTTACACATTACAACCAGTTTTTGAAAGGAATTATTGACACACGAGATTTACTTTACTTTTTGATTTTGATTGGAATCTTGAATCAAATTTCAATTGTTAATCTTGAAAATAAAAAATAGTGCCATGAAAAAATTAAACAAAAAACATCTAATTACTTTCATCGCATTTATCGCGCTTTTTATCATTGCTCAATTTTTTTATACGCGAATTGACATGACAAAAGACAAACGTTTTACGTTAACTTCTACAACCGAAAAGTTAGTAGAAAATGTAAAACAACCGCTTAAAATTGAAATTCTTTTGGGTGGAGATTTAACAGGTGATTACAGAATTTTGAAGAACGAAATTCAATTTTTATTAGACGAACTTCGCGAAAAAAATAGTAATATTTCTTATTCTTTTGTTGATCCTGTAGATTTAGGACAAGCCGAATTAGAGCAAAATAAATTAGCTCCAGTTCCAATTAAAACAGACAAAGGAATTTTGAATGTTTATCCGTATGCAAAATTAACTTACGGTGACAAATCGACTTATATGGAGGTTTTAGTGAATGACCCTTCTACTCCATTTGAAAAATTAGCATTAGCATCTACTGAAAAATTAGAATATTTATTTGCCGAAAAAATTCAGAAAGCAACCAATTTTGAGCGCAAGCGTATTGGTTTCATTGTTCATCATGACGAATTACCTGAAGCAAATATTCAAGGGTTAGGCTCTGCTTTGTCAGAAAAATATGATGTGGAGATTTATCTAAATCCAATTGCAAACAAATCGTTTTCTTTACAGCCTTCTGATTTCGATAGTTTGAAACGTTTTGATGCCTTGATTGTAGCAAAACCTACATTACCTTTTTCTGATATGGATAAATTGGTTTTGGATCAATATATCATGAATGGAGGAAAAATGATGATGGCTGTTGAAACTGTGGATGCTGAAATGGACTCTATTTTCCGAAGTGGAAAAATCGTTGCTTTTCCAAGAGATTTAAAGTTAAATGATTTCTTATTCAATTATGGTGTTCGTATTCATCCGGCTGTTATAAAAGATATGAATGGTGCACAAATTGTTTTGGCAGATGGCGAAACAGCAGGAAATACAAGTTACAATTATTACAATTGGCCTTATTTTGAGTTAGGAATTAAAGGAGAAGAAAACCCAATTACAAGTTCCATAGATCCTGTTTTATTTCAATTTGCGAATCCGATCGAATTACTGAAAAATCCAAATATCAAACAAACTGTTTTATTAAGTTCTTCTGAACAATCAAGTTTGAAACCTGCTTTAAATTATATTCAATTAAATGAAGTCGAAATCGAGAATCCTGAAGAATATAAAATGGGTAAAATTCCGATGGCAGTTTTGTTAGAAGGTAATTTCAATTCGGCTTATGCTTCGCGTTACGAACGTAAAGAATTTCCGAATTTCAAGCCAAAAACTACCGATGGTAAAATGATTGTCATTTCGGACGGAGATGTTTTAAAAAATGCTTTATGGAGAGGAATTCCAATGCAATTAGGAGAAAATAAATTTTCGGTTCGTCCAGATAATCCAGATGGAAAACCGAAAACATACGCCAACCAAACATTTATAATGAATGCAATGGATTATTTATTAGGTGATACTGATTTCTTGGCTTTACGCAATCGTAAATTAGAAATTCCGTTGTTAAGTGAAACAACTGTTTTACAAGAAAAATCTACGTGGCAAATGATGAATTTACTTGTTCCAACTGCAATTATTGGTTTGTTTGCTGGAATTGGTTTTTGGATTAGAAAGAAAAGATATTCATAATGATGAGTTATTAATTATGAATGATAATTCTTCAATAAGAGTTAGATTCTCATTCATTTTTTCCTTAATGAAAAAACGAATCAAAAAAATCAAGACTTTAAATCTATTTGACTAAAATTAAATTTCATTTCGGAAATGAATTAAATGTTTCGCATTCGCTCACTAATTCATTTTAATCCTTCATTCAATTTAATTTCTTAACGTCATAGATTTAGATGTCATTTTCTTTTAATTATTAATTAGAAGAAAATATAGAATAACAAAATAAGTGCAATAGGGATTGAAGTAAAAATCCTTTTTCTTCAGAAAAAGATTGGAACGAAAAGCCCGCCCGAAGGGATTGCCCGAAAACTAAAAAAACCTCTCAAATTTTGAGAGGTTTTTATATGTAAAGTTGTGACGATTTTACTCTAAGTGCATAAACGCTTTTTTGCTCAAAAGGCGCTCTTCGCTTTCTACGTGGTTATCATCAGGCACACAACAATCCACCGGACAAACTGCCGCACATTGTGGTTCTTCGTGGAAACCTTTACATTCAGTACATTTATCGGGAACAATGTAATAAACCTCATCACTCACAGGATCTTGCACCGCATCAGCGTCAAAAGTTGCGCCGTCTACGTTTACAATTGTTCCGCTAAGAGAAGTTCCATCAGAATATTTCCAATCTACCGCAGCTTCATAAATCGCGTTATTTGGACATTCTGGCTCACAAGCTCCACAATTTATACATTCATCTGTAATAATTATAGCCATTGTATCTGTTTTTTTATTTCCTACATTTGCAACTACAAAATTACATTTAATTTTCAGAAAAAATGACATTTGAACAAAGGATTTCAGCATTTAACGAATTGGGGCAGTTTTTTAATTTTATTATAAATAATGATTCGATTAAAGACACAGAACTGACAGAAAAATTCGAGAATTGGAAAGAAGAAGCTGAATATGCAGTGAGCGATGCAGAAGCCTACAACAATTGGTTTACAAAAGATAATATTACGTTAGCCTTGAAAAGTTGGGCAGAAGCTTTAACGGAAGAAAATTTATTGGCTTGGTCGAAAGATTATCCTTTTGCTGAAACGCAAAAAAATGTCGGAATTATCATGGCTGGGAATTTACCTTTGGTTGGTTTTCATGATTTACTTTCTGTTGTTATTTCTGGAAATAATGCGTTAATCAAAACCTCATCTAAAGATGATAAATTAATCAAATTAGCGATAAAATATTTGTATTCGATTGATGAAAATTTCAAATCGATTATTCAAACTATTGAACGATTAGAAAATTTTGATGCAGTTATTGCTACAGGAAGTAATAACACAGCACGCTATTTTGAACAATATTTTGGTAAACTTCCTAACATTATTCGTAAAAACAGAACTTCAGTTGCAGTATTAAATGGTTCGGAAACTGATGAAGAGTTGGAAAAATTAGGTAAGGATTTATTCATTTATTTTGGATTAGGTTGCCGAAATGTAACTAAACTTTATGTAAAAGATGAAGTTCAATTACCAAAAATTTTCGAAGCTATTTTTTCTTATGGTGATGTGATTAATCATCCTAAATATGCAAATAATTACGATTACAATCGTGCAATATTTTTGTTAGGAAAAGATGAATTTTTAGACAATAATTTTGTTCTAATGAAAAAAGATACAGCTTTACATTCTCCAATTGCAGTTGTAAATTTTGAAGTTTATGAAGATGTAAATGATGTAAAAAAATATTTGATCGAAAATGAAGATCAAATACAATGTGTGGTTGGAAATGACATGAAAGATAATCCGAATTATGTTGAATTTGGACAAACTCAATTTCCGAAATTAACTGATTACGCTGATAATATTGATACATTAAAATTCTTAGCTGAATTATAAATTATAAAAAATCCCTCACTTTTTTGTGAGGGATTTTTTATAATTTTATTCGAAACTAAAATTGATTTTTAATATTTCTATTTAGATTAATTGATCTCATAAATTTCGGAAATGGCTTAGTGTCAAAATTAAATGTTTGTATTTTATAAAGAAAATCTATTTTAATGTCTTCTTTATTTTCTTCCACAAGATTCATTGTGAATTTTACTTCAGATTCTTTCAGAACCCAACTATCTAAATATGGTCTATATTTGAAAGACATCACCCCATCTCTCTGCAATGGATAATTATTGTTCGTTTTAATTTCATTTTTAAGCCTTAAAACATATTCAACTACAGAAAAAGATTCTTTATCTATTAATAAATAATTTTTTTCATCTTCACTTTTATCCAAATAAACTTCATACATTGGCTTATCAGCATATTTAGTAAAAACAAGTTTGGTATTGATGTATTCATTCTTTAATAGATTTTTATACATTAATTTAAATCCTTCATAAAGATATAAATGTTTAAAATAATCCGAAGTTTCAAATGTTAGATCTGATGTCGACGAACCTTTTTCGTATTTATTTTTAACTTCTCCCGAAGATTTTACTTTTACCTTCCCTTTATCAAATTTAAATTGTAAATCTAAATTTATAAAACTTTCATAAACTGTATCTATTTTATATTTCTGAGTTAAATCAACCAAAAAATAATATTTATCTACATTAAAATTCTTTTCATAATTCTCGATTACTTTCTTTAATACATCTACTGGCTTCAAATTAGAAACTACTGTTTCTTCTAATTCTATTTTTGGAATTTTCCTTAACCTTACATTTAAATCAGATTTTATAGTCGAAACTTTTATAATAAGATCTTGATAATCTTTTTTAGAAATAATTAACTCATCTGTAACATCAACATTACTCAAATCGACAATAGCTTTTCCTTCTTTTCCTGAAACAAAATTTTTTGTTGATTTTTTAAAATAAACATCTGAATCATCAATTGTTAAACTATTTGAAACATCTATGATTGTAAGATTTACAATCTGTGCATTTACAAATAAAGAAAACAATATAAAAAACAAGAACATTTTTTTCATAAGTATTTATTGATGAAATAAATGTAATTATTTATTATGTAATAAAAAAAGCATCATGCCCAAACATTATTCAGAATGATGCTCTTCTTTTTAAAATAAATCTGATTAAAACGTTGCTGCACCTGCAGTTGCGTTTTCTAATTTTCGGTTGATATTTGTTTTTTTACCTGTAGCAAAATCAAAGCTCAAACCAACGACAAACATCGATTTATTATCCCAAATTTTACCTACACGAGAATAATCCACATATTGTTTGTCCATCGTTTTTTGCTTGTAAGTCGATGGCATTCCAATCCAATACATTCCAGTAGAAAAAGTCCAATTATTGTATTTATAACTTGCAAAAGCATGGTTCATGTTTTCTTGTGTGTACAACAAAGCTCCGCCTAATGTGTAATACGGAATATTAAATTGATAATCTACACGAAAATTTTTGTAAACAGAGGATAATGCAAAATAATTTCCGATATAATCATTCTTCAAAATTCTACCATCTTTCGTTTTGAAACGTTCTGTTGCTGGCGCTACATTCACTTTTACAGTTAAAATATCTGTTCCAAAAGGTTTGATAGAACCTGTAATTTGAACACCGTAACGTTGCGAATTTTGAGCATTCTCGTAGGTTAATTTATATCCTTCTACATTTCCATTTATGATATTTTGCAAATACAATTGATTAATTGGATCTTTTGTATAATGATAAAATGCATTTGTATTTAAATCAAAATATTTTGAATTGAAAGAGTAAATCAAATTATTTCCAAACGATTTCTGAATGGTTAAATACGGATTTCCTTCTTGTGTAATATTTTCCACAATCTGAATCACGTTTTTACTCAATGCCGAATTCCAAGGACTTGTTGGCTTATATGAACTCGAAAAACGTATATTTTGATTCTTCGCTAATTCGTAACCTAATACTAATTTTGGCGTAAACGTCCATGTATCTGTGTTTGTATCTTCATTCTTGTTATGAACATTCGTCAACCCAACACCTAAACGATACGACAGTTTTTTCGCTTTTCCAGAATATTCAGAATAGATATATTGTTCTAAATAATTTACTTTATTATTCGAAGGACCATTCAAGTTTTCTAATTTATTATCAATCGAATTATTCGAAATTCGATAACCAGAATTTAATTTTCCTTTCTCAAAACTATGCGTATGCGCTATTTCTCCTACAATTCCTTTTTGATCAGCTTCTAAATTTGTCAAATAATTATATTGTTCCGCACCTGATAAAGTTTCCCATTCGCGCGTTTCGTCAATCGATTTGGTTGTATACATTGATCCTACAACATTTAAACTTAACTCATCTTTCTTTCCTAATTTTCTCGAATAATAAAGATCTAATGTTGGTTTTGAATAATTAGAATTAGAATGTTTGTAAGTCGAATGATTCTCTAATAAACTATTTTGATAGAACAAACTTGTGCCATTCGCATAAGCAAAACTCGAACTGATATTCATATCCAACTTTGCTTGAAAAGCATATTTATCTGAATCCGAATTGGTATATCGTAATGCAATTGTTTGATCCGTATACCCAAAATATTCGTTGCGTTGATTTTCTGTTCTGTAATGAATATTATTTAAGTTATAATCATAAATATTCATCGAAGTACGATCTTTATAATCTCTCAGATAGATGTTATACTCTAATCCAAAGTTATTTTTTCCTTTCGTAAAATTCGCATAAGCAGAACCATTTATAAAACCTGTTGTAAACGCCGAAGTGAGATCCGCTCCGTACACATAACCATTTTCTGGATTTCGTGTAATCAGATTCACCACTTGATCTGCACGATTTGCATAACGCGCTGGCGGAATATCAAAATACTCAACACGCACCACATCTTGCGGTTTCACGGCACGAATTTGATTATCTGTTGCCTCAATTCCATTAATCAACAACAAAGTCGTTCCACCTTTTGTACTCTGTATTGTATTCGAAATTGGATCAACTTGTAATTCTGGTAACGTATTCAACAAATCTTTTGCGTAGCGCGCTTTTTCCAACGCTTCTTTATCAAACGTATAAACTACTTTGTCCGCAAACATTTTTTTGCGTTGCGATTGAACTAAAACTTCTTTTATTTCAATTGGATTATAGTCCGTTGAATCCTGCTTTTCATCTTGTCCAAAAGCAAAAATTCCTGACAATGTAACAGCAAGTACAAAAAATTTCTTCATGGTTAATTCTACTATTAAGAGTTAGTGTATATTTATATGACGCATGAAGAACAAATAAGTTACATAAGAATTGCAATTATTTTTGATAACTTTACGCTAAACAACATTTTTGAGTTTGAAAAAATTATTTCTTTTTATCGCACTTTTTACAAGTTTCAATTTATTATATGCGCAAGAACAAGCCGAACGTTCGTTGACAGAATATCGTGTCGAAAGTTTCCAAACGTCTTTAGTTGCGAAAAAAATGCTATACGATTGGTTAGGAAAATGGGACAATGTTTTGTACAACGAGAACAATCAACCGTTGTTAGTTTGGTCGAATAAAAATATCATTAATGAAGCCAATGAAACTTTTACTTTGATTGCATCGAGCGTAGAAAATGATGAAGAAATGTACGGAACTGTTCAAGTTTTGACGAGTAAGAAACAAGATGCTTTAGCGAAAGATTCTCCTTTCAGAGAATATTTGAATGAGTTTCTAAAAACTATTTCGAAAAAAGAAAACAAAAGCAAAAAGTTTTATAAAGAATATATTAAGGTGATTTATTAGTTATGAATTATAAAATATTGAGCTTCTTAATGATTATTTCCATTAATACTTTTGGACAAGATAGAATAAACTATATAGAAATAGAGAATACTTCATCTCATTTGTGGAGCAACACGACAATTTACATAGAATCTCCAAATGCAAATTTTCAGTCATCAAAAAATAATAAAAAAGATAAAGTATTAGTAGAAATAAAAATGAATCTTAAAGAAGATCATGATTATAAAAAAGTCATGTATATCAATCTGAATGATTTTGAAGAAATATCTACTAAATTATTAAACTTAAACCCAAAAGATTTATTTCCTCATATACAATGTTTAGATGGAAATCATACTATATTAAGTTTTAGTAATGATAGTAATTCCGTTAAATATAATATCAGTTGTACAAATAAGGAAACAAAATTTCATCAAGTTTTAGAGTTTATACTTGATAAAATTAATCTCAAAGAAAAAGATTTTTATAGATAAAAAAATCCTTCAAGTTTTTCTTGAAGGATTTATATTTTATAGAAATGAATTTCTTAATTATTTCGTTTGAAAAAAGAATCGACAAACTCCATTTTATTGAAAGCTTGTAAATCATTGATTCCTTCACCAACACCAATGTATTTTACTGGAATCTTAAATTGATCTGAAATTCCAATTACTACTCCTCCTTTTGCTGTTCCATCTAATTTTGTAACCGCTAAAGAAGAAACTTCTGTTGCTTGTGTAAATTGTTTTGCTTGTTCAAAAGCATTTTGACCTGTAGAACCATCTAACACTAATAAAACTTCGTGAGGCGCATCTGGAATTACCTTTTGCATCACACGTTTTATTTTTGTCAACTCGTTCATCAAGTTAATTTTGTTGTGCAAACGTCCTGCTGTATCAATCAAAACAACATCTGCATTTTGCGCAACTGCCGACTGAATGGTATCAAATGCAACCGAAGCAGGATCAGAACCCATTGCTTGTTTTACAATTGGCACACCTGCACGCTCCGACCAAATTACTAATTGATCTACAGCCGCCGCACGAAATGTATCTGCTGCTCCAAGAACCACTTTAAGTCCTTGCGATTTGAACTGAGAAGCCAATTTACCAATCGTCGTTGTTTTACCAACTCCATTTACTCCAACCACCATAATAACGTATGGTACATCTTTCTTCGGAATCGAAAAACCGTTTGTATCTTCTATATTGTTTTCGGAAAGTAAGCCTGCAATTTCTTCGCGAAGAATTAAATCTAACTCAGAAGTCGAAACATATTTATCACGTTCTACACGTTCTTCTATTCGACGAATAATTTTGATCGTTGTTTCAACACCGACATCAGAAGAAATCAATACTTCTTCTAAATCATCTAAAACCTCATCGTCTACTTTAGATTTACCTACTACAGCACGACTGATTTTATCAAATAGAGAAGTTTTAGATTTTTCTAATCCTTCATCTAATTTTTCTTTGCTTTCTTTACCTAATATCTTTTTGAACCAACTCATTAATAAGCTAAATTTCTTAAAATTTTGTACGAAGATACATAAAATATAAGGAAATAAAAAAGCCGCCCTGAAAACGAGGCAGCTCAATTAACCTTAAATATTTTTTGTTAAGGAGATGATTTGATTATTTCGTGAAGAAAGAATCTGCTTCATCAGCATTAACTACTTTTTCAACAAATACGTAAGCTCCAGATTTTGGAGATTTTACCATTTTGATAACTTTGGTCATTTTTTTAGACCCAGTTTGTAGGGTTGCTACCGTTTTCTTTGCCATCGTCTAAAATTTTATTATTTAATCTCCTTGTGAATTGTATACTTTTTCAATACTGCGTTGTATTTTTTCAACTCAATACGATCTGGAGTATTTTTTTTGTTTTTAGTTGTGATATAACGAGACATTCCTGGCATACCACTTTCTTTATGCTCTGTACATTCTAAAATAACCTGTACTCTGTTTCCTTTTTTTGCCATGGTGTCTTAAATTATTTGATTAAACCTTCTTTACGTGCACGTTTAACAGCCTCATCAACTCCTAATTTGTTGATTGTTTTTAAACCGTGTGCAGAAACTCTTAATGTAATCCACTCACCAGTTTCTGGCATAAAAAATCTCTTTTTGAACAAATTCACTTCAAAAGTGCGTTTTGTTTTATTATTAGCATGAGAAACATTGTTTCCCACTAATCTCTTCTTACCTGTAATTTGACAAATTTTTGACATCTTATTTTGTATTGTCCTATTTTAAACGGAGTGCAAAGTAACAAATTATATATTACTTATACAACTCTTTAGGTTATTAATTTTATATTTTTTTCTTATTTTGTTTATATAACAACTTCTGCGCAAGAGTATAAGCCAAGATAATTCCCATTACCAACAGCGCTATCCTCGCGATTACATCGCCATATTTTGTATAAAACGTTAATTCACTATTCATTAAAATTGTACCATTTAAGGCACCCTGCTCTCCATATGGTAAAGACTTCATTATATCTCCTCGCTGATTAACGAAAGCCGAAATACCTGAATTTGCAGATCTAACGATAGCGCGTCTATTTTCAATAGCTCTCAAATTACCATATAATAGTAATTGACGATGACCATCGGTAGAGCCCCACCAAGAATCGTTGGTCATTGTGAATATAACATTTGCGCCTTCTCTCACATATTCTGTCGTATAGTCTCCGTAAATAGATTCGTAACATATAACCGGAGCAACAGTAGCGTTGTTTGTTTTATTCTTGAAAACAGAACGATGAGGTTGAATCCCCAACGTTTTTGTTGTGCCGCCAAAGTTAAGCATAAATTCTCCAATAATTGGCATTAAAATGTTTCGATATGGAAAAATTTCTACTCCAGGTACTAATTTACTCTTATGATAAACTTCTATTGAATCGTTTCCACTTATCTGCAAAGCCGAGTTATAAGCGTCGTACCACGTAATTCCATCTCTCATAACAGATGCCGTTTCCGATGCTAAAGATTGCATTGGATAAATTCGCATAATTGATGCTCCTGTTACAAAATGTAAATCTTTTTTGGTTTTTGTCCATTGCTGAATGTCTTGTATAATTAAATCATCATACATATTATCAAAAATCAAGGCAGATGATCCAGGTACGGCAGTTTCTGGTGCAACAACAAATTGAGTTTTTGGTTGAATATTTTTCAGTGCCAATTGTTTCAATTCATCATAAATCTGCAAACCATCTTTCATATACTTTTCGTTGTATGGATCAAGATCTGGCTGAAGAACCAACACATCAAGCGCTTTTCCTTTTTCTTCGTAATTCGCATAAATAATATAAGAAATACCAATTGGAACAGCGATTAATAATCCAGCATAAATACCTAATTTGTTTAGGTATCTCATTTCTTTCTTATTAATATAAGCCGTCAAATAATAGAATACCGTAATATTAACTAACCAAATCCAAAGTGCTCCTCCAAAAGTTCCTGTGTACTCGTACCATTGTACCCATTCGTAATATTTTGCAAAACCATTTCCAAGGTTAAACCAAGGCCAAGTTAGTTCCCAATTCAAGGTTAGTTTGTCAAAACTCATCCAAATCGCAGGAAGAAAAACCAATCCATACAGATTACCAGCTTTTGTTTTGACAAAATGATACAACTGAAAAACAATTGACATAAACAACGAATTCGCTACAACGGGAATCAAATAAGCGCTCCACGAATTGTGCAAATCTCCATTCGCGTCCGTTTCTTGTGCATAATGCAACCACCAAATTACAATCGCATTCCAAATAAAGAAAGCTAAAAACGAAAGTCCGAAAATTTTACGTCCTTTTTTCTTGAATTCTGCGCGTTGCGTAATTTGATGTTCTGCTAACATCAAGGGTACAAATCCTATAAATAATAACAATGGAAAGCCGTGCGATGGCCAACCTGCTGTTAATAATAATCCTGATAAGATTGCGTATGCAATATATTTTTTCATGTCACAAATTTATAATTTCATCATTCAATAACCGATGATATTTGTTTGGAATATTTTATAAATCATTTTGGATGAGAACCTGAAACAAGTTCAGGTTGACTTTCCTTGCATGTTGAACTCATTTCAATATCTCATTCAGTTTTAATATATAATATGCGTGTCAATATAATAATTTGGATTAATTGTTACATCAATCGCTCTTGTAATAGTTGAATTATTAATTGTTTGCCAATTAGTCGTTGGATTGATGGTTACATCAGAATCTTTCAAACGTAACGGCATTGCAAATCCATCCACAACATTTGTATAGCGATATTCAACTTTGTTTCCATTTTGTTTAAGTTCTAAAGTCGGTACTTTAATTGTTCTTAAATATTGATTGAAAAAAGCGTTCAAATTTAATCCAGAAAACTTCGCTATATAATTTTCAATTTGCTCTGTAGTTACAGTTTGATGATAAAATTCTTTATTTAATCCACGTAACATTTGTCTAAATTTTTCATCATTATTCATCCACGTTCTCAGCGTGTGAATCATATTTGCACCTTTATAGTACATATCGCCACTACCCTCTTGATTTACACCATACACGCCGATAATTGGAATATCATTTTGGATTGCCTTTCTCGTTCCACGCACATATTCGCTTGCAGCTTCTTTTCCATGATAAGTTTCTGTGAACAAAGTTTCCGAATAAGCCGTAAAAGCTTCGTGAATCCACATATCTGCCACATCTTTTTCAGTAATATTATTTCCAAACCATTCGTGACCAGCTTCATGAACGATGATAAAATCCCATTTCAATCCCCAACCAGAACCTGATAAATCACGACCTAAATAACCATTCTCAAATTTATTTCCGTACGCAATTCCAGATTGATGTTCCATTCCCAAATGCGGCGCTTCAACAATCTTGAAAGAATCTTCGTAAAATGGATAAGGTCCAAACCAATGTTCGAAACTTTTCAACATTAATTTTGCTTGTTCAAACTGCGATTTTGCTTTATCTATATTATAATCTAACACATAATAATCTAAATCCAATTTACCTTTTTCACCTTCAAAAGTATCTTTGAAATTGACATAATGTCCGATATATGGAATAATGTTATAATTATTGATCGGATTGACAACTTTCCATGTAGAAATTGTTTTACCATTTTTCTCTTTCTTTGAAACTAATCGTCCATTACCAACTCCAACCAAATCTTTTGGAGCTATAATTTCCAATTCCATTCCATTATCTGGTTCATCACCTAAATAATCTTTGTTCGGAAACCAAGCACTTGCACCCAGACCTTGTACCGCAACAGACATCCAATCGCGACCTTTTTCATCTTTTGCAAAAATCCAACCGCCGTCCCAAGGTGCTCTCACTGCAACACGAGGATTTCCATTATATTCTAATTCTAATTGATTTGAAGTATTCTTGATATTTTTTCCGACATTAATAAAATAAACATTCCCATCACGTTTGAAATCAGAAATTTTCTTTCCATTCAATTTTACAGCCGAAACCATCATCGGATCTTGTAAATCTATCTGTAATAAATCTGATTGTTGAGGAGCAGTTTTATCAAATATAATTGTCGTTTTTCCTTTTATCGATTTTGACTGATAATCTGGTTCTACACTTACTTTATATTTTTTGACATCCCACCAATTTCGGAATTCATTATTCGTTCCGCGAAGCGAATCTTGTCGCGTAAACTCTTGTTTATTATTAAGTACTTGTGCATTTGTTGTTATCGAGATCAAGCCAAGTAATAGTACTAATTTCTTCATAGTCATTTTTAAAACATATCAAAAATAAGATTATATATTTGATAAATAAGCCAAAAAGCTATGATTACAGAAAAATTTAAAGAAAGAATAAATTATTTAAAAAATAACCACTTAATCGTTGAAGCATTGTACGAAATTTTAGATGAATTGAAATTAAATCATAGTGCTTTTACAGGTTTTACGTTTCGAGAAGAAATCGATCCAAAAGGTTTTTTATTGACTGCAGAAGGTGAAGAAAAAACTGGAATTACTATTCGGGTTCCACGTAACATTCTGGATTTTGATTTGGTATTACTTTCTAACGTTTTGATGCACGAAATGGTACATGTTTTTCAACGTTCGGGCGAAAATCAAATCGAATTGCGAGAAGAACGCGAATGGCAAGCATATACAGAAATGATTTTTCATAAACGATTTCCAAATGTTCCACCATTGACCGATTTTTATATCAAGCAGTTTAGCGAAAAAGCTTTGACGTATTACAACCGAATGCCTGATGACTTGAAAACGAAATATGCGGATGAAAAAACTGATTTAGAAAAAATTCTACAAACAATTTACGACAAAGAAAATAAACCAAAAGAAGAACCAAAACCTGAAAATAATACTGAAACAATTTCTTGGCAAGATTTCGAGAAAGTTGATATGAGAATTGGGACAATTATCAGTGCAAATAATTTTCCGAAAGCAAGAAATCCTGCTTATCAGTTAGAAATTGATTTTGGTCCGTTAGGAATCAAGAAAAGTTCGGCACAAATTACATCGCTTTATAACAAAGAAGAATTGATTGGAAAACAAATAATGGCTGTGGTTAACTTTCCGAAAAAACAAATTGCCACTTTTATGAGCGAATGTCTCGTGATGGGCGTTTATGGAAATAATAATGATGTTATTCTCTTGAATCCCGAACGAAAAGTTGAAAACGGAAGTAAGATTGGGTAATATTGAGATTGAGACTAAGACTGAGATAAAGTTTGAGTTTAAGTATATAACTTAACGCTGACATTTTATCAACCAATAAACTGACTTTTTTATCGATAAATAATCAAATCATTAATCATAATCTGACAACCTGACATCTAAAATCTATTGGATGTCATTTTTTTTATGTTGGCACAAAGATTGACTATTCTGGTGTAGCATCATTTTTGATGATGTGTAAAAGTTTAAAATAAATCATTAATAATATAAAAAATAACTAAACAATATGAGCAAAATAATCGGAATCGACTTAGGTACAACGAACTCTTGTGTTTCTGTAATGGAAGGTAGCGAGCCAGTTGTAATTCCAAATGCAGAAGGTAAAAGAACTACTCCATCTATCGTAGCATTCGTAGAAGGAGGAGAAATTAAAGTTGGTGATTCAGCAAAACGTCAAGCTGTAACAAACCCAAAGAAAACGATTTATTCTATTAAACGTTTCATGGGAACTAAATTTAATAATGATGCAGATGAAATCGGTCGTGTTCCTTATTCAGTTGTAAAAGGAAACAATGATACGCCAGCAGTTGATATTGATGGACGTAACTATACTCCACAAGAAATCTCAGCAATGATTTTACAAAAAATGAAAAAAACTGCTGAAGATTATTTAGGACAAGAAGTATCAAGAGCGGTAATTACTGTACCAGCTTATTTTAACGATGCTCAACGTCAAGCAACTAAAGAAGCTGGTGAAATTGCAGGTCTTAAAGTAGAACGTATTATCAACGAGCCTACTGCTGCTGCATTAGCTTACGGATTAGACAAAGCAAACTCAGATAAAAAAATCGTTGTTTACGATTTAGGTGGTGGTACTTTTGACGTATCTATCCTAGAATTAGGTGACGGTGTATTCGAAGTGTTATCTACAAACGGTGATACACACTTAGGAGGTGATGATTTTGATGATGCAATCATCAATTGGTTAGCTTCTGAATTCCAAGCGAAAGAAGGTGTAGATTTGAAAAAAGACGCAATGGCTTTACAACGTTTACGTGAAGCTGCTGAAAAAGCTAAAATCGAATTATCTTCTTCTGCTCAAACAGAAATTAATTTACCATACGTTACAGCTAACGAAACAGGACCAAAACACTTAGTAGAAACTTTAACTCGTTCTAAATTTGATCAGTTAACAGAAGATTTAGTACGTCGTTCTATGGAGCCTTGTAAAAAAGCGTTATCTGATGCAGGTTTATCAATCAACGATATCGACGAAGTTATCTTAGTTGGTGGATCTACACGTATGCCAAAAATCCAAGAAGAAGTAGAAAAATTCTTCGGTAAAAAACCATCTAAAGGAGTTAACCCAGACGAGGTTGTTGCAATTGGTGCAGCTATCCAAGGAGGTGTTTTAACAGGTGATGTAAAAGACGTATTATTATTAGACGTTACACCATTATCTTTAGGTATCGAAACTTTAGGAGGAGTATTCACAAAATTAATTGAAGCGAATACAACAATTCCAACTAAAAAATCTGAAGTTTTCTCAACTGCAGTTGACAATCAACCAGCAGTAACATTAAGAATTGGTCAAGGAGAGCGTCCATTATTCAACGATAACAAAGAAATCGGACGTTTTGACTTAGTAGATATTCCACCAGCACAAAGAGGTGTTCCTCAAATCGAAGTAACATTTGATATTGATGCGAATGGTATCTTAAGTGTATCTGCAAAAGATAAAGGAACAGGAAAAGAGCAATCAATCAAAATTGAAGCTTCATCTGGATTATCTGATGCTGATATTGAAAGAATGAAAAAAGAAGCACAAGAAAATGCTGCAAAAGACGAAGAAGCAAAAAACAAAATTGAAAAAGTAAATGCTGCTGACGCGTTAATTTTCCAAACGGAAAAACAATTGACTGAGTACGGAGATAAAATTCCTGCTGACAAAAAACAACCAATTGAAGAAGCTTTAGCTGAGGTTAAATCTGCTCACGCTGCTCAAGACGTTGCTGCAATTGATGCTTCTATGGAAAAATTAAATACAGCTTGGAATGCTGCTTCACAAGAAATTTATGCTGCAATGAACGAAGGTCAAGAAGGTGGTGCACAAGCGCAACCAGGAGCTGATCAAGGTCAAGCAAAAAATGATGGTGTTGAAGACGTAGACTTCGAAGAAGTTAAATAATAGAATTTCATTTATCAATAGGAAAGCCTCGCATTGCGAGGCTTTTTTATGTTTATTAATATAAATAGTTTATTTTTTAAATCATCTCGGTTTCATATAATACAAAAAATCCACTT
>NZ_DFRA01000051.1:29669-91032 GCF_002378465.1 Empedobacter sp. UBA3475
AAGTGGATTTTTTGTATTATAAATTTTATATTTTACTGATGTTGTTGTGCATCAATTACAGCAATGGTAACCATATTCACAATTTCGCGAACAGTACTATCCAATTGTAACAAATGAATTGGTTTTTTCATTCCGATCAAAATTGGTCCAACCGCTTCTATATTTCCTAATTCTTGTAATAATTTATACGAAATATTCGCTGATTCAAGATTTGGAAAAACTAATGTATTCGCATGCGTTCCTGCTAATTTAGAAAATGGAAAATTACTTTGTAATTTCTCTCTGTTTACTGCAAAATTTGCCTGAATATCGCCATCAACTAAAACATCTGGATGATTTTGATGTAGATAATTCACTGCATTCTGAACTTTAGAAACCGTTTCTCCTTTATTTGATCCGAAGTTTGAATAAGATAATAATGCAATCTTTGGTTCAATTTTAAATTTCTTAATTGTTTCGTTAAATTGCAATGTAATGTTAACTAAATCCTCTGAAGTTGGATCTAAATTAACCGTTGTATCACCTAAGAAAACTGGTCCTTTTTCTGTCAACATCATATACATACTCGCAACTTTTTGACCTTGTTCCGCTCCAATTAATTCTAAAGCTGGACGAATCGCTTGCGAATAATTTTTCGTCATTCCCGAAATCATTGCATCTGCATAACCAAACTCAACCATACATGATCCAAAATAATTACGATCTCTCAATAATTTTTTCGCATCAGATTTTGAGATTCCTTTTCGTTGACGTTTCGAATAAATAAAATCAACGAATTGATTGTATCTATCCGAATCTTCTTCAGCATTTGTATCAACAATTTCAACATCTTCCAAATCCAACATATAATCTTTAATCATTTGTTGAATTTTATTTTTCTTTCCTAAAATAATTGGAATAGCGATTTTTTCTTCCTTTACAATTTGCGCTGCACGAAGAATTTCGAAACGATCTCCTTCAGCAAAAACAACACGTTTTGGATTTGATTTTGCCGTTTGTGTCAAATTACGCATAATCGTACTTTCTTTTCCGATTCGCTTAATCAAAGACAATTTATATGCTTCGAAATCTGTAATGATATTTTTAGCAACACCAGTTTCGATCGCCGCTTTTGCAACCGCAGCCGAAACTTCTGGTAACAAACGGGGATCATTAGGTTTTGGAATTATATAATCTTTTCCAAATTTGATCGAATGATTATTGTATGCTTGCGTCACAACTTCAGGAACTGGTTCTTTTGCTAATTCTGCAATTGCTCGAACAGCAGCAATTTTCATTTCCTCATTAATTGTCGTCGAACGAACATCTAACGCTCCTCTAAAAATATACGGAAACCCCAGTACATTATTCACCTGGTTTGGATAATCAGAACGCCCAGTTCCCATAATAATATCTTGACGCGTCGCAACTGCTAAATCGTATGCAATCTCTGGATTTGGATTTGCCATTGCTAACACAATTGGGTTTTCTGCCATTGTATTCAACATATCTGCTGATAAAACATCTGCAGCCGATAAACCGATAAAAACATCTGCATCTTTAACAGCATCTGCCAATGTCGAAATATCACGATCTGTTGCCCATTCAGACTTAGAAGGATCAAGATTATCACGGTCAGAACGGATTACGCCTTTACTGTCTAACATCACGATATTTTCTTTCGTTGCACCAACAGAAATATACATTCCTGTACACGAAATTGCCGCAGCACCAGCTCCGTTTACTACAATTTTAACTTTAGAAATATTTTTTCCTTGTAATTCACATGCATTAATCAACGCTGCACCAGAAATAATAGCTGTTCCGTGTTGATCGTCGTGCATAACTGGGATATTCATTTCAGCCTTCAAACGTTTCTCAATTTCGAAACACTCAGGCGCTTTAATATCCTCTAAATTGATTCCTCCAAAAGTCGGCTCTAAAGCTTTTACCGTATTGATAAATTCATCAACATTTTTTGTATCCAATTCGATATCGAAAACATCAATATCAGCAAAAATTTTGAATAGAAGACCTTTACCTTCCATCACCGGTTTTGAAGCTACCGCACCAATATCTCCCAAACCTAAAACGGCTGTACCGTTACTAATTACAGCAACCAAATTTCCTTTTGCTGTGTACTTATAAGCATTTTCTGGATCTTTTTCAATCTCTAAACAAGGTTCCGCAACACCTGGCGAATAAGCAAGCGATAAATCACGTTGTGTATTCGTAGGTTTTGTAGGCACTACTGCAATCTTTCCTGGTTGACCCATCGAATGGTAATTCAATGCATCTTTCTTACGATTGTCATTCATTTCTCTGTGGTTTATATTTTTTCAAAATAAATTTAGGTAAAATATATTCAACCCACTTATGACAGATGTTAGATTTTAATATTTTATTAAAATAAATTATCGAGTTATATAATTTTGAAGTTAATAATTATGAGGTTGATAAATTAAAAATTGAATCTCGTTGTTAACATAATTTGTGTTGGTCTCAACTTATAGATAAATCGTTGTTCGAAATTGGAAGAAAAACTGTTTTGAGAAAAATATTTTTCATTAAAAAGATTATAAGCAGACAATTCAAAATCTATTTTCTTCTTTTTTAATGAATAACGATACATTAAATCTCCGAAAGTAGAATTTGGATTTAATCTTGAATCATCATTAACATACAAATCAAAATTAAGTTTTATATAATGCTGATCTGCAGGAAAAAAATGTAATCCTATTTGGTGGATTTGATTGGTGATTGAACGTGATTCAGATTCCTTTGAAAACTTATTTTTATAATTTGTTAAACCGTATTTATATTCAAAAGTCATCCAACTTAATAATCTGAAAGATGCATCAAAATTAGAAGTTAAAATGGTATTGTGAATTTCGATTAAATCATCATTTAATAATTGATCGTAGGTTGTAAAATTATAACCTCCAGCTAAATTAAATGTTGTCTTAATTTTAGAAAAATATTGACTTATTTTAGCATTAACAGAATGTGTTTTTTGATGATTTTTTAAGTACAAAGCTTCTAAAACAGTACTTGCATCCGCACTATAGTTATAATTGTAGATTAAGTTATTTTCTGTCCAATTGTACGAATATCCAAAATTGATAAACCTAGATTTTATCGGATTTTTATACTCGAAACGTAAAGAAGAATTCCATTTTTTCACTTCATTAAAATCTCCATCATTTTGCTGAATAGAATTGTAACGATACAATATAAATCCTTCGTGCAAACGTGTTAAACTGCCTAAATCATTAGAGAAATTATGCGAGGTTGATACTTTCCAGAATTTTGAAAATTCTAAACCTATATTAAATTTTGGTTCGATGTAAAAACAATTGTATGAAGTTTTATTTCCAAAAGAATTATTCTCTAAATTATACCACTGAAAAGGAATTCCAAAAGAAAAATTAAGTCGATTCTTTCTGTACGAAAAGTTATTTTCTACATACGGATTTAAAGTTGACCAGCGTGTATTGTTCTCAAAAGAAGAATTTATCGTTTGCTCATCTGCCAACAAATTACTTTTCATCGTATGATTGATGTACTTAATTCCAATTTTAGACTGTAAGACAAACGCTTTTATTCCTTTTGAAAATTCAGCGAAATTATTTGTCGAAAATTTCTCAAAATTAATTTGTTGAAACACATTTTGATAATCATTTCCGTTGTTTATAAAATCAGTAAAAACTCCAGGAAAAACACTTAAATTCTCGTTATAATTTCTGTATGCAATATTGGATTTAAATGTGATCAATTGTTTACCAACTTTCTTGATTGTATTAAACTGATTGGTAAACTGCCGATTTGGTTGTGTTAATCGTTGTGTAATAAAATTATTATTTTGATTGAGATCTCCTCTCGAACTGTTCCAGTCTCCTTTAAATTCCAAGACATTTTCAAGATAATTTTTAGAACTATTTTGAGATAATGTTGCTTTTAGATTAAGACTTTCTATTTGCAAATAATTTTTTTTGATTTCGTTGAGAAATATATCACCTGTTGGTAAAAAATATTGTGTGTTTGTTTCTCCGAATCGCTTTTGAAAATCGTTGTGATAAGACAAGTTAATTCGTAAATCTAGCTCTTTTTTTAATTTAAAAAGATGATTCCAAGAACCAATATTTATTGCATTATCTAACCAACGTTCGCCATCAAAATTGGGAGTTTGTACACCTGCAATTGATAACCAACTTTCGTTCGAAAATTTTTCAGAGTCATTTAAAAAATCTTCAAGACTTAAGGTTTTTAATTGACGAGAAACATCATTTCCACGATTATTTCCTTGATAAGAACCTATCATTTGTTGCTTTTTTGTGAACAACATTGGTGTAATATTCGCCTGATACAACAATGGTGAAGCGCCAAGACCAACTTCTGCTTTACCAGAATAGGTAATTTTGCTTTTTAATTTGATATTTAATGCGGCTTTAGAGCTATAAACCAAACTGTCTAAAATCTTGATAGGCTGATGATTCTCTAAAATTTGTACTTTATCCACAGCGTCTGCAGAAAGATTTTCGTTTGCTAATGCATATTTTCCGCCCAACAAATCCATTCCTTCGATGTAATATTTATTAATTGGTTCGCCTTGATACAAGATTCTACCAGAATTTTCGATTTCTATTCCAGGCATTTTTTTGATCACATCTGCTATAGAACGGTCTTTTATATCTTTAAAATTACTGACATCATAGGCAATTGTGTCGCCTTTTTTGCGAATTGGAGATTCTTTTAATTTAACTTCTTTTAACTCGATAGCTTTTTCTTGTAAAATGAAATCAAAGTTTGTAGACGATTCATTTACCAAATCTGAAGTAAAAGCATAATTCATCGCACGAACTTTTATTTCATAGGTTTCATGCGATGGACTATCTATTTTGATAGAATATTTACCGTCCGATTTTGTAATAAAGTATGCCAACGTTTCGTCCGAAGTACTTGGAGAAATGGTAACGTTAGCACCAGATATAGGTTTTCCTTCCTCATTTTTTACAACACCAGAAATGGTAAGTTGTGCAAAAATAAAGTGAAAAAATAAAGCAAATAATAGTGTTAATTGGGCTTTCAAAAATTAATATGATTACTTTTTTCTAAAAAAACATTTTCGCTTTTTAATTTATTATCTATCTTTTTTTCCATTTCAGCTGGTGAAATATTAGAGCTTGTTATATTAAGACTTTTTAAGTTTTGTATAATTTCAACTCCCCTATTTTCATATATTTTTTTGTAATCCTCTAAATTCACTTTTTTTGATTTTGTAAAATCTTTTGTTAAATCAGGTTTTGTATTATTTTGATTAATCTCAATTGCAGAAAAATGGAAATAATTATTGTCATCATAGATTTCTAAAATAAGCCCTGGTAATCCTCCAAATTTGTATGGACCAACACTGTTTGGTATTTCTTCTGTGTACCAAGCTGTCCATTTTCGCCCTAAATATGTTGTTGTTGCTTTTTTTATAATTAAATCCAGCTGAGTTTTTTGCTCATTTTCTATTTTCCAATTTATTTCCTCAATAGGCTGATTTAATAGGTAAATATTTCTATTTACTTTACTTAATATTTTATTTGTTCCATTATTTCTTATTATAGTATGATTAATGATTGGGGATGGGTATTTTTCTTTTATAGCAGCTATATTTAGTGTGTTATTTGTTATAAATTCTTGAGTATTTTTAGCATTTAATCCTTGAAGATAATTATCGTAGTTTACCTTTTTTGGACTTATATAAATTGTACTATCTTTTGCAATATACAAATCCATTTCTTCATATTTTACTTCTTTTTTTACAGAATCAGTTACAAATTTCACGTCATATACAACTTTATATGTTTGTGCTTGAATAAAAAAAGAGGATAAAATAAATAATATGAATATTTTTTTCATAACTCTATTTATAAAGTATAGCATTAACTAAGTTTAATGCTATACCTCTTATTATTTAATTACAATAAACTTCCATTTCTTCATAAAGTTCTACAGCAAAATCTATAACATCTCCTAAAGGACCACAATCTTCATATACAAATCCAACTCCACATCTTTCAACAGATACATCCCAGCATTCTACTGAAGTTACATCTTGTTTATCTTCAGTTTCTGTTTCATTTGCCATTGCAAAAGTTCCGATAAGTGCAAAAGCACTTGCTAATAACATTTTCTTCATTTTTTAAGTAATTTAGTTTTTTAATAATCAATCATAGTTTGCAACCTACAATTGCCTCATTAACGTTAATTACATCAATAATAATAATAATAATACACAAATCTTTTTGCAACTTAAGTATATAAAAACAAATAATTTAATATTTGGTTTATTCTAATTCAATAGGGTTATAAGGCATACCACCCAAATTGGTTATAGGTTTTTTATTTTCGTCAAGTGCAACTCCTTTTAGTCTTTCACCTGGATTTTCGTGGTAATCTTTTTCGGCTTTATAGAATTCTGTTTTCTTAACTTTTATAGGTGTTTTTTCACCTTGTGCTAAATAGATTTGTTTAGGATTTTGGTTGATAGCGTTTGCTGTAAAATGATAATGTTCTTTATCATCATAAATCTCTAAAATAAGACCAGGCAAACCATAAAATTTATACGGACCAGCATTCATTGGGATTTCGTCAGTGTACCAAGCCGTCCATTTTCTACCACCGTAGTTTACAGTCGCTTTTTTTGCAGTATAATTCAAGATTTGTTTGGTGTCATTCAGTAGTTTCCAATCTAATTTTGGTAACGTTTCTTTGTAAAGAAAATCATTCGGAGAGATTCTATCAACAAATGTAAGTTCATCATTTTCTTTCTTTAGAATAAGTTGATATTTAAAAGCAGATTTAAAACTTTGAGACATTATTTGATTAAATTCATTCGTCTTAATTGTAGGTAAATGACTAAAACTTTCAAGAATAGAATCCGTACCGATTTGATTGTAATCGACGAATTTATTGTAACGTTTACCAATTTGTAAAAGTGCTAAACCAGTTTTTGTTTTTTCAGGTTTTTTTACATTACGAACAATTTTGTAGTCATAAATAATGTTGTAATTGGACAACTCGTAATTCGTTTGCGAATATTTAATAGGCGCAAAGGATATATCAGTTTTTATTTGTGGCTGTGCATATACAATGCAACCAATAAAAATGATAAAATAGTATAGTAATTTCATTATAAGGTTATTAATTATGATGAAATTACTATAAATATTTTTATTCTACAAATATAGTATTAATTTATTTTTAAATTATTTATCACGTCAACCAACTTTTTAGTCAAGTTTTTACGGTTGAATTGTTGAACTTCCTCTTCGTTTGTTTCAAATTTTTGAAGAGGATTTCTTAACCATTGGTTATAAATAGAAAGGATGAAAGATTTTATTTCAGTAACATCTTGATGGCTAAAATAATCGCCAGCTTTCGTTTTATGCAGTATTTTTTGAACATCAGCCTCAGCTGGTCCAATTGCTAAAATAGGATTTCCAGTCGCCATATATTCAAATAACTTTCCAGGAATAATTCCTTTAGATGCAACATTATCAAAGTTGGTCAAAATCAAAACATTTGCTGTATTAATAGCGTTCAATGACTCTTGATGTGAAACGTAACCATGTGCAACCAAGTTTTTCTCTAAACCTGCATCAATCACTGTTTGTTTGACGTCATCAGCTAAAGAACCATAAAAATTAAGTTTTAAATCTTCTTTGAATGATTGATTTTCGGAAGTTAATTCAGCTAAAGCTTTCCACAATGCAACAGGATTTCGAAGCATCTCTAATCCACCTGAATAAGTAAGTTGAAAATGTTTTTGATCTTTTGTAATCGTTTGTTTTACTTCTTCAAAACCATTGGTAATTACTTCGACATGTTTTGCTCCAATTTTCTTGAAGTTTTCAGCATCTGCATAGCTTGTTGCCAAAACAACATCAGCTTTTTGCATCACTTCACGTTCTAAATTTTCGTGTTTTTGTGCGGCCCAAGAAGTTAATTTCAATTCTTTGTGGTAACTAATTTGTGTCCAAGGATCACGAAAATCTGCTAACCATTTGAGATTTGGGAATTGTTTTTTCAGCTTCAAGCCAATTAAATGAAGACTATGAGGCGGACCAGAAGTTACAATCGTATCGATATTTTCTTTTTGTAAAAAGTTTTTTAAATATTCAGCAGAAGGATTTACCCAAAACTTACGTGCATCTGGAATAAAGAAATTCCCTCTTACAAAAACCGACAACTTCGACATAAAAGATTGATTTTCTTTTTTCTCGAAATGTCCACCTTTATAAGCTTTATTTTTTGGATTCAGTTTTTCTGCTAGCTGATAAGGTTCCCAAATTTTATTCTTGACGATTTTAACTTTTGGATTAATATCCTTGGCTAATGTTTCATCAAGAATTGGATAAGAAGGATTTTCTGGAATATAAACATAGGTTTCATATCCAAATTCAGGAAGATATTTTGTGAATTTCAACCATCTTTGAACACCAGGACCTCCCGCAGGAGGCCAGTAATAGGTGATGATTAATATTTTTTTCATTCTAAAATTAAGCCTTTTCTGCGGCTAAGTTTAAATTCTCTTTTATAGAACATTTTTTATATCCCAAATAAATACCTCCAGCCACAACGATTAAAAGTAAAATATTCGAAACTATCACAATCATATTTCCAGTAGAAATAACTTGTGGTTTAAATTCCATCACGATTGTATGATTTCCCTTTTGTACAGGAACTGCACGCAATACGTAATTCGCTTTTTCGATCGGAACTTCCTTTCCATCAACCGTTACAATCCAACCGTGCGGATAATAAACTTCTGAGAAAACAGCAATTTGATCTGTGTTAGAAGAAGATTTGTACGTCATTTTCATCGGTGAATAATCAACCAATTCAATTTTAGAATTAGCATCTGCCGAAACATTTAAGTTTTTATTCTCAACCAAATCTTTACGTAAAATAACGGTATGATCAACTGGTGTAGAATTTATCGCTAGGATTTCGTCATTGGCATTTTCTGTCCATTTAATATTCGATGCTAACCAAGCACTACCTAAAGCAGTTGGATTTTGTTGAACCTGCGGTTCTGTAGGACTTCCATGAATAATATATTTCGTATTCATCATATTCAATACATTAATCAAACCTGTTTCATCTTTGATTCCGTATTTTTTTAATTGCGGATCTTGCGAAAAATAGATATCCACAACGTCTTGGTATTTCCCTAATTTAGCGGCATGATAACCACCAATTGAAGGAACAAAATATGAAGTTCCAGCTTCGTTAAACGTACTCAAAACCGTATTGTACACACGGAAATGTGATTGATCTTGTTTTGCTATATTCGACAATAAGTTATTCAACGGAACCTTGTAAGCTATTTGTGCAACATTATTGTTATTTTCTGCTTCGGTTTGTAAACGTGGTGACATTTCCGTTGGGAAAGGGTTGTCAACAATATATTTTGACACAAAATTATCTTCGTTCAAATATCTTTTGTTCACTGTAAATCCATCAATAAATGCCAAAGCACCTATCGTTAATATCACAACAATTGGTTTTTTGATCAACTTGAATAAATAAGCTAACAATAATCCCATTGTACACAACACAAAAATTAGTGTTCGTAACGTATCTGCTTTAAACATTGAAATTCTATCCTGAATTAATGCTTCATCTAAACGTTTCATTAAGCCATCCCATAGTCCAACTGCATTTGGATTAGCTTGTTGAATTTGTCCGATTAATTGCTCAGTCATGAACTTTTCATTCTCTGATGTAAATGGAAAAATCATTCCACCAAATAAGAAGAAAATAATCAAAATTCCGATTGTAGAACCACCAGCTATATAAAGTACTTTCTTTTTGAAGTCGTCAGATTCATCTAAATTAAAGAAATAATATAGCGTCAAAATTGCTAAGAAAGGCATTGTAAATTCGGCAATTACCAAGATTGATGATACAGCGCGGAACTTATCATACATCGGGAAATAATCAATGAATAAGTTGGTAACGAATGGTAAATTTTTACCCCAAGCCAAAATGAAACTTAGAATCGTTGCTCCAACTAACCATTTTTTATAGGTCGCGTATTTTCCACGTACCATAAACATTCCGATAATAAACAAGAAAACGACTACAGCTCCCTGATAAGCTGGACCAGAAGTTCCTGGCTGATCTCCCCAATATGCACTTCTCGGTTGACTTGCCACAGCTTGAAAAACTTGCTGATTGAACTCGTCTTCACCAAGACTATATTGTGTATTTTGTAATTCGGATGTATAATTCTTTAAATCTTCTGGATTCGTTTGCGAACCACCACCCATCAAGTTTGGAATAAAAAGATTTAATGTTTCTAATTTTCCATAACTCCATTGTGTGATATAATCGTGATCTAATCCGTTTGAATTCTTTTTCAACAACGTCATTTCAGACTTTCCACGCGTTGTTTCTTTACTGTATTCGTAAGTTGACAATAGTCGATTTGCATTCAATCCTGCTGCAATAATTAAAGCGACAACTACTAATGCAGATGATTTTAAGAAATCTGGTAATTCTTTTTTCTTTAAACTATCAATAAATTGAACAATTGCAAAAACCAACATCGCTAAAAACAAATAGAACGTCATTTGAATGTGATTGGCTTGTAATTGCAATCCCATAAACAAGGTTGTAAGTACAAAACCTGCAATGTATTTTTTACGATACAATAAAAGAATTCCGGCAACAAAAGGCGCGAAATAACCAATTGTATGGAGCTTTCCGTTATGCCCTGCTGCAATCAGCTCAAAATAATACGAACTAAAAGCAAAGAAAATTGCACCAACTAAAGCATATTGCCATTTTTTGAAAAGCGTTAAGCCAAGAATAAAAAATCCTGTAAATAACAAGAAAATATAATCTGCTGGACGTGGTAAAAATCTGAAAACACCATCTATCGTTTTGATAATATCAAAATCATATTTTGCTCCAGTTTGATAGGTTGGCATTCCACCAAACATCGCATCAGACCAATAGACATTTTCTCCTGTTTTGTCTTGATACGTCAACATTTCTTGCGCACTACCCCTGTAGTTGATAATATCAGGTTGAATAACAGATTTTCCCGATAAAACTGGTGAACAATACACCAATGCAATCACTGCAAAAAGCAGCAATGAGATAAGAACGTAGAGTAAATTCTTTTTATTTTTCATCCTTTTTTTCTTCGATTATTTCGTAATCCACCGTTTCGGCGTCTATATTATATTTCGGTTTGTCGAAAGATGTGTTTGGTTTCGATTCGTTGTACGAATCATTTGAGTTTTGGTTCTGATTATAAGCATTTCTTTGCTGATTAATTGCTTCTTGAAAAACTTTTTTCACTGCAAATACTTTTCTTAAAAATCTAAAAATAGTTAAGAAAATAATACTTAAAATTATAATCCAAATAATTGTTTTCATTTTAGTTAACTGTTGTGACAGTTGTAACCGACTCAGTCATCGTTTGTTTTTGACCTTGCGCTTCTACTGTACGTTTTAATGTTTCCTTTTTCGTTAAATTAACTTTGTTGATCCAACCAGATTTAGTGTCCAACAAAATTTTTCCATCTACATTCGCACTACTATTCGCAGACATTGTAACACCTTGTTGCGACTCATTACCTTTCAAACTTTGCGTTCCATTTACAGTAATTGTCGTATTTGCAGGCTCAACACTTGCTAAAGTTCTTTTCATCGAAATATTTCCTTTCATTGGACCTTGATCAATTTTTTGACTATCGCTCCAAGATTCTTTAAGCGCTAAAGTTTTGTTAGGGAAAATATTCATCGTTTCTTCAAATTGAGAAGAAATTGCTTGTTTGTTTAATGAATTGTCGATAATCTGTGTAAAGAATTTAAACTCTTCTGCTGAAACTTGTTTCTTCACAGAGTTAAGAATTGAAGTTTTGATTCCTTCTAATCCATCAACGCTTACAACTTTTCCTTTCTGATCAACTTTCATTGTATACGTTTTTCCTGTCATAGCTTTGTAAATCGACCAAGAAACCGCAATATCTTTGTTCGCTGGTTTTGCAGCATTTGTGTCATACGAAATTGATTTTCCCGAAGGATCTGTCATTTTCTCGCTATATTGTTTAGATTTCACTTCTAATGTATACACACCATCTTTGAAATCTTTTACCGTATAATCAATTTGTTTTTTACTTTCACTTGACATTTTTTGAGATTGTTTCCCGTCCGAAGCCGTGTGAGTTGTTTTAATTCCCAACGTCATTGGATAAGTCTTTCCTATCTCCAAATTGTATTTGTATGCATATTTGTCATCTGCACCTTTTGTTATTGCAACAACTTCTGTTTCAGCAGGCGTTTCAGCGATTTTCAAAGAATCTGTTGTTTCTATTTTGGCAACTGTATCACCTTTTTCGTTCACAATTAATTCTTTTCCATCTTTATCTTTTCCTACGACTTTATCATCTTTTTTACATGAAACAACTGCCATTGCGACAGCCATCATGAATAGTAATTTTTTCATATCAATTTTATGTTTGATAATTGGTTTATTGCCAAAATCAATCCAAAAATAAGGATTTTAGTTGATTTTTTAACATTAAGATTTTAAAACAATCATATCTAGAAAATTAGATGATTGAAAAGAATTTATTGTCAATCTAGAAAATTATAAAGTATTACAAATTGTCATAATTAATAAATACAAAAAAAGCCTCCCAATTTGGGAGGCTTTTTACTATATAATCGAATAGATTATGCTTCTTCTGTACTTTCAGTTTCAGCAGCTGGTGCAGCTTCTTCTGTTTTAGTACTTTTTTTACTACGACGTGTAGTTGCTTTTTTCTCTACTTTCGCGTTAGTGTAGATATCATTGAAATCTACTAACTCGATCATTGCAGTATCAGCACCGTCACCTAAACGGAATCCAGTTTTGATGATACGAGTGTATCCTCCTGGGCGATTTGCAATTTTAGGAGCTACAGTTCTGAATAATTCAGTTACAGCTTCTTTATCTTGTAAGTATGAAAATACAACGCGACGGTTGTTAGTATCGTCTGTTTTAGACTTTGTCAATAAAGGCTCAACATATGTTTGTAATGCTTTAGCCTTTGCTACTGTTGTGTTAATTCTCTTGTGAGTAATCAACGCTATAGCTAAATTAGATAATAAAGCTCTTCTATGAGAGGCAGTTCTACCTAAATGGTTAAATTTTTTTCCGTGTCTCATTTTTTAATAAAATTATTCTACGTCTAACTTATATTTTACGATGTCCATTCCAAAGTTAAGACCTTTGCTGTCCACCAATTCTTCTAACTCTGTAAGAGATTTCTTACCAAAGTTTCTGAATTTCATTAAGTCAGACTTAGCGAAAGAAACTAATTCGCCTAATGTTTCAACTTCAGCTGCTTTTAAACAATTTAATGCTCTTACTGATAAATCCATATCTACCAATTTTGTTTTCAATAATTGGCGCATATGTAATGCTTCTTCATCATAAGTTTCACCAGATGCAACTTCTTCCGCTTCTAATGTTATTCTCTCATCTGAGAATAACATAAAGTGGTGAATTAAGATTTTAGCTGCTTCAGTTAAAGCATCTTGAGGTGTTATAGAACCATCTGTTGTAATTTCAAAAACTAATTTTTCGTAGTCAGTTTTTTGTTCTACACGATAGTTTTCAATTGCGTATTTTACATTCTTAATTGGAGTGTAAATTGAGTCAATTGCTATAGTACCGATTGGCGCAGAAGCCTTTTTATTCTCATCAGCTGGTACGTATCCTCTACCTTTTTCGATTGTAAATGTAATTGTTACGTTTACTTTAGCGTCTAAGTTAGCGATAACTAATTCAGGGTTTAAAACTTGGAATCCAGAAATAAATTTCCCTAAATCACCTGCTGTTAATTGATCTTGCCCTAAGATAGTAGCAGTTACAGTTTCAGCATCTGATTCATCAATTTGTTTCTTAAAACGAACCTTTTTCAGATTTAAAATGATCTCTGTAACATCTTCCACTACTCCTGGAATAGTTGAAAATTCGTGCTCAACTCCTTCAATTTTGATTGAAGTGATCGCATATCCTTCTAATGAAGAAAGTAACACTCTACGTAGAGCATTTCCAACTGTAATCCCGTATCCTGGCTCTAATGGACGGAACTCAAATTGTCCGAATTTAGAGTCAGACTCTACTAAGATTACTTTGTCAGGTTTGATGAAATTTAAAATAGTCATTTTATTAGTCTGATTTTAAGGTTTATTTAGAATATAACTCGACGATTAATTGCTCTTTAATATCTTCTGGAATTTGAACTCTTTCTGGAGCTTTTGTGAAAGTTCCTGATTTTTGTTCGTCGTTCCAAATTAACCAATCGTACTCGCTACGTGCGTGTAAAGAGTTTGTGATTGCAGCTAAAGATTTAGATTTTTCTCTAACAGCGATTACATCACCAGCTTTTAATTGGTAAGAAGGGATGTTCACGATTTCTCCGTTTACAGTTACGTGTTTGTGAGATACTAATTGACGTGCAGCACTACGTGAGTTTGCGATACCTAAACGGTAAACTACGTTATCTAAACGAGATTCACATAATTGTAATAATACTTCACCTGTAATTCCTTTAGAAGCATTTGCTTTTTTGTATAAGTTAGCAAATTGACGCTCTAAAATACCGTAAGTATATTTTGCTTTTTGTTTTTCAGTTAACTGAATAGCGTATTCTGATTTTTTAGCTCTTCTTTTGTTAGGTCCGTGTTGCCCTGGAGGATATTTCTTTTTCTCAAAAGATTTATCGTCACCGAAAATTGGTTGTCCAAATTTTCTTGCAATTTTAGTTTTTGGTCCTGTATATCTTGCCATGATTTGTTACTATTAAATATATTAAATAATTAAATTGAGAAAAATGATTATACTCTTCTCTTTTTAGGTGGACGACATCCATTGTGTGGTAATGGAGTAACATCAACGATTTCAGAAACCTCGATACCACCGTTATGAATTGTTCTAATAGCAGATTCACGACCTTGACCTGGTCCTTTCACGAATACTTTTACTCTTCTTAATCCTGCTTCGTATGCAACTGTTGTTGCATCTTGAGCAGCTACTTGAGCAGCGTAAGGAGTGTTCTTTTTAGATCCACGGAATCCCATTTTACCTGCTGAAGACCAAGAGATAACTTCACCGTTTTTGTTTGTTAAAGTAACGATAACATTGTTAAACGATGCTTGAATATGAGCTTGTCCAGTAGCTTCAATAACTACTTTTCTTTTCTTTACTACTTTCTGATTTTTTGCCATGATCCTATTTATTATTTAGTGGCTTTTTTCTTGTTAGCAACTGTTTTCTTTTTACCTTTTCTTGTACGTGAGTTATTTTTTGTTCTTTGACCACGTAATGGTAAACCTAATCTGTGACGAATACCTCTTTGACATCCGATATCCATTAAACGTTTAATGTTTAATTGGATTTCTGATCTTAATTCACCTTCTACTTTGAAAGTTTCATTGATCGATGCACGGATTGCGTTGATTTCTTCATCAGTCCATTCGCTAACTTTTGTATCTTCTGAAATATTATTTTCAGCTAAGATTTTAGAAGCACTGCTTCTTCCGATCCCGTAAATGTATGTAAGTCCGATTACCCCTCTTTTGTTTTTAGGTAAATCTACACCTGAAATTCTTGCCATAATTCTAAATAATTAACCTTGTCTTTGTTTAAACTTAGGATTCTTTTTGTTGATCACATACAAACGTCCTTTACGACGCACAATTTTACAGTCAGCACTTCTCTTTTTAATGGATGCTCTAATTTTCATCTTTGTAAATTTATTTATAATCCGATAGAGTTAACGTATCTACATTAACTCTATCACCAGTCGTTATTATTTCTTTTAGTATCTGTAAGATATTCTACCTTTCGTTAAATCGTAAGGAGACATCTCTATTTTAACTCTATCACCTGGTAATAATTTGATATAGTGCATACGCATTTTACCAGATATGTTACATGTTACAACATGTCCATTTTCTAATTCGACACGGAACATTGCATTTGATAATGCTTCTGTAATCGTACCGTCTTGTTCAATATGTTTTTGTTTAGCCATAAATCTTTTTAATAAAATCTTATTAGATATCTCTTGAAGTTCTACCTGAAGACATTAAACCATCGTAACGGTGATTTAATAAATATGTATTAATTTGTTGTACAGTATCTAAGATAACTCCCACCATAATTAACATTGATGTACCTCCAAAGAACATTGCTAAGCTCTGTTCTACACCTAATAATTTTACAATCGCTGGCAAAACAGCAAGCAAAGTTAGTAAAATTGCTCCAGGTAACGTAATTTTTGATAAAATTTCGTCTAAAAAATTTGCAGTTTCTTTTCCAGGACGGATTCCAGGGATGATTCCTCCGTTACGTTTAAGATCTTCTGCCATTTGGTTTACTGGGATTGTGATTGCAGTATAGAAATATGTGAAGATAATAATTAGTAATCCGAAGATCAAATTGTATTCCCACGTAAATGGATCTGCCATTTTCGCGAAGAATGCTTTTACTGGACTTCCTTCGTCTAAGAAATAGTTTGCCAATGTTCCTGGTAAAAACATAATTGCTTGTGCGAAGATAATAGGCATTACACCTGCTGCATTTACTTTAAGTGGAATATATGAACGTACAGAGTCTGTAACTGATCTCATATATGAACTACTTGAAGTTTGCGCTCTTCTTACATATTGTACTGGTACTTTACGCACCGCTGCAACAATCATAATACACATTGCAATAACTAGGATTAACCCTAACATTTCTATCAAGAAGAAAATACCGTTTGAAGGGTCAACTTCAAATGCATTAAATATTGCTTTTGGTAAGTCGGCTAGGATACCAACCATAATTAAGATTGAAATACCGTTACCTATACCTTTGTCAGTAATTTTTTCTCCCATCCACATGGCAAAGATTGTCCCTGTAATCAAAATGATTGTTGAAGGGAACCAGAACCAAAAGTTGGTTGGAGGAATTACATAGATAGCATATGATGAAGTTGGATCGTAAGGTAAAATTTGAGAAGTTACTAATGTAAGGTATGCTGGTGCTTGCACCAAACAAATCCCGATTGTTAACCATCTCGTAATTTGGTTTACTTTGTTACGTCCGCTTTCTCCTTCTTTTTGTAGTTTTTGGATGTAAGGTACTGCTAATCCCATCAATTGTATAACAATCGAAGCAGAGATATAAGGCATAATTCCTAACGCAAATACGGAAGCTCTCTTAAAAGAACCTCCGGTAAAAGAGTTTAATAATCCTAAAATTCCTGAATTTGCATTTTCTTGGTCTGCAACAAAACGATTAACCTCGTTAATATCGACACCTGGAAGTGGAATATGAGAACCGAATCTATAAACCAACAATAGAAGGATAGTTACAAGTAACTTATCCTTCAATTCTTTTATGCTCCAGATATTTTTTATGGTCTGTATAAACCCTTTCATCTATAAAATATATTCTTAAGCGTTAACTAATTCTACTTTACCTCCTGCATTCACAATAGCTTCTTGAGCTGTTTGAGTGAATTTATCAGCAGTAACATTAACAGTTGCTTTTAACTCTCCACGACCTAAAATTTTCACTAAGTCATTTTTGTGAGCTAATCCTAACTGAACTAATGTTTCTTTATTTAAAGTATCTGTAATTTTGTTGTTATCAACTAATTGTTGAATTGTATCTAAATTGATTCCTGTGTACTCAACTCTGTTGATGTTTTTGAAACCAAATTTAGGTAAACGTCTTTGTAAAGGCATTTGTCCACCTTCGAAACCGATTTTTCTTGAATAACCAGAACGAGATTTAGCACCTTTGTGTCCACGACCTGCTGTCAAACCGTTTCCACTACCTTCACCTCTACCTTTACGGAATTTATTTTGTACTGAACCAGCAGCTGGTTTTAAATTACTTAAATTCATTTTTAATAATTTTTAAAAGGTTAAAAGCGATTAAGCTCTTTCTACTACTACTAAGTGTGAGATTTTACGGATCATTCCTTCAATTTGAGGAGTTGATTCGTGCTCAACAACTTGATTCAACTTTTTTAAACCTAAAGCAACTAATGTAGCTTTTTGAGATTTATCACGGTTGATTGCACTACGTGTTTGTTTTACTCTTACTTTGCTCATTTTACTTTTTTTTAACCGTTGAATACTTTAGTTACAGAAATACCTCTTTGACGAGCAATAGTCTCTACAGAACGTAAGCTTAATAAAGCGCGGAATGTAGCTTTTACTGCGTTATGAGGGTTAGAAGAACCTTTTGATTTTGATAATACATCATGTACACCAACTGATTCTAATACCGCACGTACTGTACCACCTGCAATTACCCCTGTACCTTTAGATGCTGGACGGATGAATACTTGCGCACCACCGAAACGAGCTTCTTGTTCGTGAGGAATTGTGTTGTTAAATAACGGGATACGTACTAAGTTTTTCTTAGCGTCTTCGATAGCTTTAGCGATTGCAGAAGCTACGTCTTTAGATTTCCCTAATCCGTAACCTACTACTCCGTTTCCGTCACCTACTACTACGATTGCAGAGAAACCAAATGCTCTACCTCCTTTTGTTACTTTAGTAACACGTTGTACTCCAACTAAACGATCTTTTAAATCTAAACCTGTTGGTTTTACTCTTTCTACGTTTTTAAATCCTAACATAATTTCTTTCTCTTTTTTAGAATTTTAATCCACCTTCTCTAGCACCATCTGCTAAAGCTTTGATTCTACCATGATATACGAAACCGTTACGATCAAAAACTACAGTTTCAATTCCTTTTGCAATAGCTTTAGCAGCTAATGCTTTACCAACTGATACAGAAACTTCAGATTTTGTACCTTCTACAGCAACACCTTTTTCACGAGATGATGCAGAAGCTAAAGTTACTCCATTGTTATCGTCAATAATTTGAGCGTAAATTTCTTTGTTAGAACGGTAAACTGATAAACGAGGTTTAGTTTCTGTTCCAAAAATATTTCGACGCACGCGTCTTTTTATTTTTTGTCTTTTTTCTACTTTAGATAATGCCATTTTTCAATGATTTTTATGCAGATTTACCTGCTTTTCTTCTAATAATTTCTCCTACGAATTTAATTCCTTTTCCTTTGTAAGGCTCTGGCTTACGGTAAGAACGAATTTTCGCTACAATCATTCCTAATAATTGATTATCATGAGATGATAATGTAATAATAGGATTTTTACCTTTTTCTGTTAAAGTTTCAACTTTAATTTCAACAGGTAATTCAATAACGATATTGTGAGAGAAACCTAATGACAAATCTAATTTTTGTCCGTTGTTAGATGCTCTATAACCAACACCAACTAATTCTAATTGTTTTTTAAAACCTTCTGTTACACCAGTAATCATGTTATTGATTAATGAACGGTATAAACCATGTAAAGCTTTGTTATCTTTAGAATCGTTTGGACGAACTACAGTTAAAACTCCGTCTTCGATTGTTAAATCAAATCCTTCTTTTAACTCTCTTGTCATTGTAATGTTGTTACCTTTTACAGTAACTACGTTATCTTTAAATTCAACAGTTGCTGCTGCAGGGATGTTGATATGTGCGTGTCCTATTCTTGACATAATTTCTTAATTTTTTAAAAGATTAATAAACAAAACATAAAACTTCACCACCTACATTCTCTTGACGAGCTTGTTTATCTGTCATCACACCTTTAGAAGTTGAGATGATAGCAACACCTAAACCGTTTAATACACGAGGTAATTCTTTAGATCCTGCGTATTGACGTAAACCTGGAGTTGAAGCTCTTTTGATTTTACGGATAGCTGGCTCTTTAGTAACTTTGTCGTACTTTAAAGCGATTTTAATTGTTCCTTGAGGTTGATCTTGTCCTTCGAATTTGTAGTTCAAGATGTAACCTTGTTCAAATAAGATCTTAGTGATCTCTTTTTTAATTTTAGATGCAGGAATTTCCACTACTTTGTGTCCTGCCATCATTGCATTTCTAACGCGAGTTAGAAAATCTGAAATTGGATCTGTATACATAAATAATTCTATAGTATAGCGCGTAAGCACTACTTTTAAAATTAAACTTTTACCAAAATGCACTATGCATTTGGGTTGCAAATATATTGCATATTTTTTAATTACAAACTATTAATCTAAATAATTTATTTTTAATCGTTTTATAACTAGGGATTAAGACAAAACATGAAACTCAATCTTTATATTTATTTATCTTTTTAATCGATCTCAACAATTAATTCTTGATGTAATCTTCTATTTTTATTCTTAAAAAATAGCTGAAAGTCAAAACAATTTATATAAATTTGATTTGGCTTTAGGGGTATTCTGAAAAGAATTGAGAGAGTCCCTTTGAACCTGATACGGTTAACACCGACGTAGGGAAAAGCAATATCTATGCAATTATTTAATATTTGCAACGCTTTATTTTCAAAGAAAATCCTCTTTAGCCATTAATTGTTTCATCTAAAAAATTATCAATTAATGGAAAATCTAATTATTCAAAATTTACATGCTGTCCGGACAAAAAATCCGCTTGTTCACAACATCACCAATTTTGTGGTGATGAACAATACTGCAAATGCTCTTTTGGCAATTGGAGCATCGCCTGTTATGATACATGCACACAAAGAAGTGGAAAATATCGTCAAAATCTCAAATGCATTAGTCATCAATATCGGAACTCTTGATGATTATTGGGCAGAAAGCATGCTAATTGCAGCAAAAAAAGCAGATCAACTGAATAAACCTTGGGTATTAGACCCTGTTGGAGCTGGAATTTCAACTTTCAGAAATGAACTTATAAAAGAACTGCTTCGCTATCATCCTACTGTCATAAGAGGAAATGCTTCAGAAATTTTAGCTTTAGATACCTTCGAAGCTGTTCAGGGAAAAGGAGTCGACAGTACACATCAAAGTAATCAAGCGATAAAAGCAGCACACAATTTAAACCAGAAAATTGGATCTGTTGTTTGCATTTCAGGTGCTTCAGATTTTATTGTATCCAACAATCCGATAATTGAAATTAAAAATGGTCATGAATTGATGACTAAAGTTACTGGTTTAGGTTGTTCAGCAACAGCTAGCATCGGTGCTTTTATTGGCCTTAATAAAAATCCTTTCCTCGAAACGGTTAGCGGCATGGCCATATTTAGTTTAGCAGGTGAATTGGCACAGAAAAAAAGTAATGGCCCAGGAACCTTACAAATGAATTTGTATGACACGTTATACCATATATCTGCAGAAGAAATTCAAACAAATTTGAAAATCTCAGTTTATGAAGATTAATCCAACTTTTCCTTATCCTTTGTATTTAGTCATTTCTGAAAAAGATTGTACGCATCTTCATTGGTTAGATGTTGCAGAGCAAGCAATTATAGGTGGGGTTGATATCATTCAGCTTCGGGAAAAAAATTGCACTGTCAGCGAGTATATTTCAAAAGCTACAATATTAAAAAAAATTACGGACCACTACAATATCCCTTTGATTATTAACGATTCATTAGAAGTCGCAACCGCTGTTAATCCTTGGGGAATACATGTCGGGCAGTCAGATATATTACCTTCTGAAATTCACAAAAATGCACAAGCTCTAAAAAATATTGGTTGGTCTTTAGAAATTATCAAACAGTTGAATGATGATGAAATGAAATATGTACATCATTTAGGGGTAAGTCCAATATTTTCGACTCCAACAAAAACCAATACGATTACTGAATGGGGTTTTGAAGGATTAAAATTTTTGAAAACTAAAACATCAAAACCATTGATTGCAATTGGCGGAATTAATGAAAGTAATATTGCTAAAATCATACAAGCCGGTGCAGATAGTGTTGCAATTGTTTCTGCAATTTGCGGAAGCAAAAATCCAAAAAAATCTGCCCAAATTTTAAAACAAATTATTAACGAAAATGAATACCATCCAAAAAGCATATAGTGTCTTAACAATTGCCGGATTTGACGGAAGCGGTGGCGCTGGCATACAAGCTGATACCAAAACAATTTCCGCTCATGGCTGTTATGCAACAAATGTATTGACAGCCTTGCCTGTTCAAAATACACAAGGCGTACAAAATATTTACGAAATTCCTGCACAAGCAATTCGTGAACAAATTCAATCCATATTAGAGGATATTTATCCTGATGCAATAAAAATTGGAATGGTTCATAGTGTTGAATTGGTTCATATCATTTCAGAGGAATTAAAAAATTACAATAGACCGATTGTTTATGACCCTGTCATGGTTGCGACAAGTGGACATCGGTTAATCAAAGAAGAAACACTTGAAGCTTGCATAGAAAAGCTTTTTCCTTTGGCCACGCTTATCACGCCAAATCTTGATGAAGCAAGTATTTTGGTAAATCATAAAATTGATTCTGCTGAATTGATGCTTTCTTATGGAGAAACGATTTTAAATTTAGGTTGTCAGAATCTTTTATTAAAAGGCGGACATCTTCAGCAAGAAAAAATTATCAGTTATTTATTTCAAAAAGAACAACCTGTACAAAGTTATACCTCTCAAAAAATAGAGACAAAAAATACGCATGGTTCAGGCTGCACACTATCTTCTGCAATTGCGTGTAATTTAGCTTTGGGGGTTTCACTCACACAAAGTGTACAACTAGCACAAGAATATGTTGAACAAGCAATATTAGGAAGTAAAGACCTAACAATTGGAAAAGGAAATGGACCTCTTAATCATTTATTTAATCCACAAAAATTAAAAACCTATGACATTCACAACTAAAGCTTGGGAAACCATCGCGCCTATTTACAATGATATTCTAAATATGCCTTTTATAATTGAATTGCAAAATGGGTCATTACCAATAGAGAAATTTCAGTTTTACATGTTACAAGATGCAAAATATTTGGAACATTTTGGGCGAGTATTAGCTGCCATTGGATCAAAATCTGAAGACAATCAACAAGCCATTGACTTTTTCGAATTCGGAAAAAATGCATTAATTGTTGAACGTGCTTTACACGAATCCTATTTTGAGGATTTTGGATTATCGCAAAACATCATCATCGAAACACAACCTGTTTGTCACCATTATTCACATTTCTTAAAAAGTACAGCTGCATTCGAACCTATTGAAATTGCATTAGCTGCTGTTTTGCCTTGCTTTTGGATTTATAAAGAAGTTGGTGATGAAATCATCAAAAATCAAACAAAAGAAAATAATCCATATCAAAAATGGATTGAGACCTATAGTGGAGATGAATTTGGTGAAAGTGTAAAAAAAGCGAAAAGTTATGTTGATAAGATTGCAGAAGGAGCAACTGAAAAAATAAAAGAACAAATGCTAGAAGCTTTTGTCAAAGCAAGCGAATTAGAATTTCAGTTTTGGAATGCATCTTATGAAAATATCACATGGGAAAGAAAATAAATGCCATCTTTTTTGATTTTGATGGGGTAATCGTAAATAGTCAACAATTATGGGAGCTGATGTTTGATGAAGTCATTAAAATATATCGGTTGGATACGATATGTTTGGTAGAAAATGACGGAATGAATTTCACAACAAATGAAGCAATCCAATTGATGTTAGAAAATCAGCAACGCTTTACAAATCATTTGTACGAGGAAATAATCGATTGGACAGAAAAATTTTATGTCGAAAACTTTCATCAGTTTGTACAATTAAATGACCACGTTGCTGAGATGTTGGAACATTTAAAAGCCAATCAAATTCAAATTGTTCTTGTTTCCAATTCCTCTAGAAGACAAATTAAGTATGCTTTTCAACAATTAAAACTTCATTCCTATTTTGATCACACTATTTCAGCAGATGATGTTTCAAAAGGCAAACCAAATGCAGAACCTTATTTAAAAGCTTTATCATTATGCGAAAAGCAAAAGGAAGAAGTTTTAGTTATCGAAGATTCACTCACCGGAATTAATTCAGCAAAAGATGCTGGTTTAAATTATAAAATTTACAACAATTCAGATTTTTGTCTTCAGCCAAATTACATAGCTGATTTTAGGGAATTGATCAAAGAAATATAAACCTTACAAAAACAAAAAAATCCTTACTCAATAAAGAGTAAGGATTTAATATTTCTAAAGCTATTGGTAAATTACCAAGACGCTTTTTTAACACCTGGGATTAACCCTTCGTTCGCCATTTCGCGGAAAGTTACACGAGAGATCCCGAAAGTTCTCATGTATCCTCTTGGACGACCTGTTAATTTACAACGGTTGTGTAAACGTACAGGAGAAGCGTTTTTAGGTAATTTTTGTAATGCTTCGTAGTCACCAGCTTCTAATAAAGCTTGACGTTTCGCAGCATATTTAGCAACTAATGCTTCTCTTTTGCGCTCACGCGCTTTCATTGATTCTTTAGCCATGACTTCTTATTTTTCTTTAGTAAATGGTAATCCGAATTTAGATAATAAAGCTTTTGCTTCTTTATCTGTGTTCGCTGAAGTTACAAAGGTAATATCTAAACCTTGAATTTTCTTGATTTTATCAATATTAATTTCTGGGAAGATAATTTGCTCTTTGATACCTAAGTTATAGTTACCTCTACCGTCGAAACCTGTAGAAGAAATACCGCTAAAGTCACGTACACGTGGTAAAGCTGCAGATACTAAACGATCTAAGAATTCGTACATTTTCTCACCACGTAAAGTTACTTTAGCACCAATTGGCATTCCTTTACGTAATTTGAAAGCTGCTTCATCTTTCTTAGAAATTGTTCCTACTGCTTTTTGACCAGTGATTAATTCTAACTCTTCGATAGCGTAATCAACGATTTTTTTGTCAGCTGTAGCCGCACCTAAACCTTGAGATAAAACAATTTTCTCTAATTTAGGAACTTGCATAATAGATTTGTATCCGAACTCTTCTTTAAGAGCAGCTACAATCTCTTCTTTATATTTAACCTGCGGACGAGGTGTGTATGTTGTTGTACTCATCTTAGATAGCTTTTCCTGATTTTTTAGCAATTCTTACTTTTTTCCCTCCTTCTTCTTTGATCGCTACTTTCGTTGCTTTCCCAGTTTCTGGATCTACTAAAGCCAATTTACATAAATAGATTTGAGCTTCTTTTTCAACAACTCCACCTTGTGGATTTTGTGCGCTTGGCTTTACACGTTTTTTTGCAATATTAACCCCTTCAACGATAGCTTTAGCTTTGTCAGGGAATACGCGTAACACAGTACCAGTTTGACCTTTGTTAGATCCTGATAAAACGACTACTTTGTCTCCTTTTTTAATTTTTAACTTTGCCATGTTGTTCTATTATAATACCTCTGGGGCTAATGATACAATTTTCATATATTCTTTATCACGTAACTCACGAGCAACTGGACCGAATACACGAGTACCACGCATTTCTCCTTGAGTGTTCAATAATACACATGCATTATCGTCGAAACGGATATATGAACCGTCTTTTCTACGAACTTCTTTTTTAGTTCTAACTACAACAGCTTTTGATACAGCACCTTTTTTAACGTTTCCTGAAGGTGTAGCTTCTTTGATCGCAACTACGATTTTGTCACCTACTGATGCGTATCTTCTTTTAGTACCACCTAAAACGCGGATTACTAATGCTTCACGAGCTCCTGTGTTATCTGCAACTTTTAATCTAGATTCTTGTTGTAACATAACTTATCTTATTTAGCTCTTTCAATGATTTCTACTAATCTCCATCTTTTGTTTTTAGACAAAGGACGAGTCTCCATGATACGCACTGTGTCACCTTCGTTACACTCGTTATTTTCGTCGTGCGCTGTATATTTCTTCGTTTTTAAAACGAATTTCCCATAGAATGGGTGCTTTTGCTTCTTAGTTTCAGCTACAACAATGGTTTTTTCCATTTTGTTTGATGTAACTAAACCTACTCTTTCTTTTCTTAATTTTCTTTCCATCAGTTACAGATTACTGTTATGATTGTTTTTCGTTTAACACGGTATTCAAACGAGCAATTGTTCTGCGTAAGTCTCTAATACCGATTGGATTTGCTACAGGAGAAACAGCGTTTGTCAATTTTAATTGATCGTAGTTCGCTTGTTCTTCAGCTATTTTAGCTTGTAACTCCTCAACACTTAGATTTCTAATATCTGCTGCTTTCATTTTTTCTTAATTTTTGAAATTATTAATTTTGGAAATCACGTGCAACGATAAACTTAGTCTTAACAGGTAACTTCTGAGCTGCTAAACGCAATGCTTCAGTTGCAACCTCTACTGGCACACCTCCTACTTCGAATAAGATACGACCTGGTTGTACAGGAGCTACCCAATATTCTGGTGCACCTTTACCTTTACCCATACGTACCTCTGCTGGTTTCTTAGTAATTGGTTTATCTGGAAATATTTTAATCCATAATTGACCCTCTCTCTTCATGAAACGAGTTGCAGCAATACGAGCTGCCTCGATTTGACGTGCTGTAATAAACGCTTCGTCTAAAGATTTGATCCCGAAAGTCCCGTAAGCTAATTGAGTTCCTCTGTGAGAAACACCTTTCATCTTACCTTTTTGGGTTTTTCTAAACTTTACTCTTCTCGGTGATAACATATCTACTTAATTCTTTATGTTAGTTGTTAAACTAAATTATCGCTTTCTATTATTAGATCTTTCACCTCCCTTTCTGTTGTTGTCAGACTTTTTTTGTTTTTTCTGTAATCCAACTAAAGGAGATAATTCTCTCTTACCATATACCTCACCTTTCATGATCCATACTTTGATCCCTAAACGACCATAAGTTGTATGAGCTTCTGAAATGTGGTAATCAATGTCTGCACGGAATGTAGACAAAGGAATACGTCCATCTTTATAAGTTTCAGAACGTGCCATCTCTGCACCGTTTAAACGACCAGAGATTTGAACTTTGATTCCTTCTGCGTTCATTCTCATTGCTGATTGAATTGCCATTTTAATAGCACGACGGTAAGAAATACGATTCTCAATTTGACGAGCGATACTATCCCCTACTAAGATTGCATCTAATTCTGGTCTCTTAATTTCGAAGATGTTAATTTGAACCTCTTTACCAGTGATTTTCTTTAACTCTTCTTTTAATTTGTCAACTTCTTGTCCACCTTTACCAATAATGATACCTGGACGAGCAGTAGTTACAGTTACTGTAACTAATTTTAAAGTACGATCGATGTAAATACGAGAAACTCCGGCTTTAGACAAACGTGCTCTTAAATAAGTACGAATTTTTGCATCTTCTGCAATTTTATCACCGTAATCATTTCCACCGTACCAGTTAGAATCCCATCCTCTGATGATTCCTAAACGATTTCCGATTGGATTAGTTTTTTGTCCCATATTCTTAATCTTGTACTTTTTGTTTATCTTCTTTAGTTCCTAAAACCAAAGTTACATGGTTTGAACGTTTTCTGATTCTATGTGCTCTACCTTGAGGTGCAGTACGAATTCTTTTTAATTGACGTGCACTATCAACAGAGATTTCTTTAACATATAATCCAGCTTCTTCAACATCAGCTCCTTCATTTTTGATTTGCCAGTTAGCGATAGCGCTTAATAACAATTTCTCTAAACGGATTGAAGCGTGGTTTTTAGTATATTTTAAAATACCTAAAGCTTTTTGAATTTCAACTCCACGGATAATATCTACTACTAATCTCATCTTACGAGGAGAAGTAGGAACATTATTTAATTTCGCAAAAGCTACCTGCTTGTTAGCTTCTTTGATTCTTTCGTTACTTAATCTTTTTCTAGATCCCATGGCCCTTTACTATTTTTTTCCTTTGTTTTTAGCTCCGGCATGACCTCTAAAAGTACGTGTAGGAGCGAACTCACCTAATTTATGACCTACCATATTCTCAGTAACATAAACAGGAATAAATTGCTTTCCGTTGTGTACTGCGATTGTTTGACCAACAAAATCAGGAGAAATCATTGATGCTCTTGACCATGTTTTGATCACGTTTTTGCTACCGCTTTCTACGTTAGCAAGAACTTTCTTTTCTAATTTATAGTGGATGAATGGTCCTTTTTTTAATGAACGTGCCATAAATTATTTTTTTCTTCTTTCAACAATATATTTGTTAGACGCTTTCTTCTTGTCACGAGTTTTGTAACCTTTCGCTGGAATACCGTTACGAGAACGAGGGATACCTCCTGTCGCACGACCTTCACCACCACCCATTGGGTGATCTACAGGGTTCATAACCATTGGACGAGTTCTTGGACGACGACCTTGCCATCTAGAACGACCAGCTTTACCAGAAACTTCTAACTGATGGTCTGTGTTAGAAACAACACCTACTGTTGCTTTACACTCCACTAAAATCATTCTTGATTCACCACTTGGTAACTTAACGATAGCATATTTACCATCACGCGCAACTAATTGAGCATAAGTACCTGCACTTCTTGCCATAACTGCTCCTTGCCCTGGACGTAATTCAATACAAGAGATTACTGTACCTAATGGCATATTTTTAAGCTTCATAGCATTACCTACTTCTGGTTCTACGTTTTCACCTGAAACAATTACTTGTCCAGCTTTCAAACCATTTTGAGCAATAATGTAACGTTTTTCACCATCTTCGTAAGATAATAAAGCGATGAATGCAGTTCTGTTTGGATCGTATTGTACAGATTCTACAGTTGCAGCACCTTCTTTATCACGTTTGAAGTCGATGATACGATATTTTTGTTTGTGTCCACCACCGATATAACGCATTGTCATTTTACCAGTGTTGTTACGTCCACCCGATTTAGATTTTCCTTCAACTAATGTCTTTTCTGGCTTAGCATTTTTATCTACTGCCGCAAATTCATTAACCACTCTAAAACGTTGTCCCGGGGTGATAGGTTTTAATTTTCTTACTGACATTTTTTAATTCTTAAATTATCCGAACAACTCTATTTCTTGACCTTCAGCTAAGCTAACGATCGCTTTTTTCAACTTATTTGTTTTTCCAGTTTGAAAACCTGTTTTTGTGTAACGAGTTTTTACTTTTGGAGCAGATACTAAAGTACTAACAGAAACTACAGATACACCGTAAGTTTTTTCTACAGCTTCTTTAATTTGAATTTTGTTAGCTTTTGTGTCTACATAAAACGAATATTGCCCTAACAACTCACTGTTATTAGTTGCTTTTTCTGAAATTACTGGTTTAATTATGATTCCCATTTTCTTCGTCTTATTTTGTTAAATTTTCTTGAACTGTTGCTAAAGAACCTTCTAAAAATACGATTTGAGAAGCATTGATTAAATCAAATACATTTAATTCCTCAGTTGTAACAACTTTAACTTTTTGTAAGTTACGAGAAGATAAATATACATTGCTATTAGATTCACCTAATACGAATAATGATTTTGTGTTCTCTAATCCTAAATCAGTTAAAACAGTTTTGAACTCTTTAGTTCTTGGAGCTTCGAAAGAAAAGTTTTCAACAACTTTGATTTCATTCTCAGCTAACTTTTGTGATAAAACTGATTTTTTAGCTAATCTCTTTTGTGCTTTGTTTAATTTGAAAGAGTAGTTTCTTGGACGTGGTCCGAAAACTCTACCTCCTCCTCTAAACACTGGAGATTTGATAGAACCAGCACGAGCTGTACCTGTTCCTTTTTGCTTTTTGATTTTACGAGTTGATCCCGCAATCTCAGCTCTTTCTTTTGCTTTGTGCGTTCCTTGGCGTTGAGCTGCTAAATATTGTTTAACTTCTAAGTACACTGTGTGTGTAGAAGGCTCAATTCCGAAAACTGCCTCGTCTAAAGATACTGTTCTTCCAGTTTCTTGACCTTTGATGTTTAATACTACTACTTCCATCTTCTAACGATTACGTATGAATTTTTAGGACCTGGGATAGCACCTTTAACAATTAAAAGATTTTTCTCAGTATCCACTTTAAGTACTTTTAAGTTCTGAACAGTAACTTGTTTACCACCCATTCTTCCAGCCATACGCATTCCTTTGAATACACGAGATGGATCTGAACCAGCACCGATAGAACCTGGAGCTCTTAAACGGTTATGTTGACCGTGTGTAGCTTGACCTACCCCACCGAAACCATGACGTTTAACAACACCTTGGAAACCTTTTCCTTTTGAAGTACCTGTAATACTTACAAATTCTCCTTCGTTGAATAATTCAACGTTAACTTCTCCTCCTAGAGTTAAAGAGTTCACGAATTCTTCACCGTAAAACTCAACTAACTTTCTCTTTGGAGTAGTTCCAGCTTTTTTAAAGTGACCTTTTAAAGCATTAGTCGTGTTTTTTTCTTTTGCGTCATCGAAACCAAGTTGAGCAGCAACGTACCCATCTTTCTCTACGGTTCTGACTTGAGTAACCACACATGGCCCAGCCTCTACGATTGTCACAGGAATATTTTTCCCGTTCTCATCAAATAAGCTAGTCATCGCGATTTTTTTACCAATGATACCTGACATTTGATTAAAATATGTTAATAATTTGTTTAATATTTCAGAGAATGTGGACTTTCGACCACTAGAGATCTTCTCTAAAATTAGCATGCAAATGTATGAATTAATTTGTAAACAACAAACTTTCAATTGATTATTTTTCAAAAGTTTACAAACAGCGAAAAATATCAATCAAAGCATTCTTAATAGCAATTCATAAAAAAACCCTGAGATGTGCACGTCTCAGGGTTTATATTTATTTAAAATACAGCTAACTATACTTTAATTTCTACTTCAACACCACTAGGTAATTCTAACTTCATTAAAGCATCAACTGTTTTAGATGAAGAAGAATAAATGTCTAATAATCTTTTGTGAGCTGATAATTGAAATTGCTCGCGAGATTTTTTGTTAACGTGTGGAGATCTTAAAACTGTAAAGATTCTTTTGTGAGTTGGTAATGGAATTGGTCCATTAACAACAGCTCCTGTAGCTTTTACAGTTTTTACGATTTTTTCAGCTGATTTATCAACTAAAGAATAATCGTAAGATTTTAATTTTATTCTAATTTTTTGACTCATTTTTCTTGAATTAAGCGTTACCTTTTGCTTTAGCAATTACAGCTTCAGACACGTTTGTTGGTGCTGGAGCGTAGTGATCGAATTCCATTGTAGATGTAGCACGACCAGAAGATAATGTACGTAATGAAGTTACATATCCGAACATTTCTGCTAATGGAACCATAGCTTTAATAACTTTAGCGTTATTTCTGTCATCCATTCCTGATACTTGACCACGACGACGGTTTAAGTCACCTACAATATCACCCATGTTTTCTTCTGGAGTTAAAACCTCTAACTTCATGATAGGCTCTAAGATTTGAGCACCAGCAGCTTTTGCAGCAGCTTTGTAACCCATTTGAGCAGCTAACTCGAAAGATAATTGGTCAGAATCCACAGGGTGGAAAGATCCATCTTTTAAAGTAACTTTTAACGAATCCATTTCGAATCCTGCTAAAGGTCCATTCTTCATTGCAGCTTTGAAACCTTTCTCAATAGAAGGGATAAATTCTTTAGGAACGTTACCACCTTTAATTTCTGAAACGAATTCTAAACCTACTTTTCCTTCATCTGCTGGTCCCATTTCGAAAACGATATCAGCAAATTTACCACGACCACCTGATTGTTTTTTGTAAACCTCACGGTGATTAGCTGGACGAGAGAATGATTCTTTGTACTCTACTTGAGGCTCACCTTGGTTAACCTCTACTTTAAATTCACGTTTTAAACGGTCAACGATGATATCTAAGTGTAACTCACCCATACCAGAAATAACTGTTTGACCAGAAGCCTCATCAGTTTTTACTTGGAATGTTGGATCTTCTTCAGCTAATTTAGCTAAAGCCATACCTAATTTATCAACGTCAGCTTTCGTTTTAGGCTCAACTGCGATACCAATTACTGGATCTGGGAAGTCCATAGACTCTAATACGATAGGTGCTTTTTCATCACATAAAGTATCTCCTGTTTTGATATCTTTGAAACCTACTGCAGCCCCAATATCACCTGCTTCGATTCTCTCGATAGGCTCTTGTTTGTTAGCGTGCATTTGGAAGATACGAGAAATACGTTCTTTGTTACCAGAACGAGTATTTAATACGTAAGATCCAGCGTCTAATCCACCTGAATAAGCACGGAAGAATGCTAAACGACCTACGAATGGGTCAGTAGCAATTTTGAATGCTAATGCTGCGAATGGCTCATCAACTGAAGGTTTTCTTGAGATAGGCTCGTCAGTTTTTGGGTCAGTTCCTGGGATCGCTTCTTTATCACTTGGTGATGGTAAGTAACGACATACAGCATCTAACATGAATTGTACACCTTTGTTTTTGAACGAAGATCCACAAGTCATTGGGATGATAGACATATCTAATGTTGCAGCACGTAATGCAGCGTGAACTTCTTCTTCAGTAATAGAGTTTTCGTCCTCCATGTACTTCTCTAATAAGTTCTCGTCATACGCAGCTACTTCTTCAATTAATTGACCACGGAATTGTCTTACATCGTCAACCATATCAGCTGGGATTTCAACAACATCAAATGTAGAACCATGATTCTCATCATGCCATACAATTGCACGGTTTTTAATTAAATCTACAACTCCTTTAAAGTCTGCTTCGTCTCCGATTGGTAAAACGATAGGAACAGCGTTTGATCCTAACATTTCACGTACTTGACGACAAACATTTAAGAAATCAGCTCCTTGACGGTCCATTTTATTAACGAAACCTAAACGAGGAACTTTATAGTTATCTGCTAAACGCCAGTTTGTTTCAGACTGAGGTTCAACTCCATCAACTGCTGAGAATAAGAAAACTAAACCATCTAAAACACGTAAAGAACGGTTTACCTCTACTGTAAAGTCAACGTGACCAGGAGTGTCAATAATATTAAAGTGGTATCCTTTAGCGTCTGGTAATGGTTTACCTTGTTCTGTTGGGAATGTCCAATCTACTGTTACAGCTGCAGAAGTAATTGTAATACCTCTTTCAGCTTCTTGCTCCATCCAGTCAGTTGTAGCTGATCCTTCGTGAGTTTCTCCAATTTTGTGATTCTTACCTGAATAGAATAAGATACGCTCTGTCGTTGTAGTTTTTCCTGCATCGATGTGAGCAGCAATACCAATGTTTCTTGTGTATTTTAAATCTCTTGCCATCGTGTATTAGAATCTAAAGTGAGAGAATGCTTTGTTAGCTTCTGCCATTTTGTGAGTATCTTGACGTTTTTTAACGGCAGATCCTTCCTCTTTAGCAGCTGCAATAATTTCTCCAGCTAATTTTTGAGCCATCGATTTCTCGTTTCTGTTACGAGAATATTTGATTAACCATTTCATTGCTGTTGAAATTTTACGGTCTGGACGAATTTCCATTGGAATTTGGAATGTAGCTCCACCAACACGGCGAGAACGTACTTCTACGTGAGGCATTACATTAGATAATGCTTCTTTCCAAATGTCTAATGAAGTTTTTTCTGCATCTTCTTTACGAGAATCTACGATTTCTAACGCATCATAGAAAATTTTGAATGCTACAGATTTTTTTCCGTCGTACATTAAGTTGTTTACGAAACGAGTTACTAACTGATCATTAAATTTAGGATCTGGAAGTAAAGGTCTTTTTTTAGCTCTTGTCTTTCTCATCTTACCTTAAATTTATTTTTTAGCATCTTTAGGACGTTTCGCTCCATACTTACTTCTACGTTGAGTACGTCCGTTTACTCCCGCAGTATCTAACGCTCCACGTACAATGTGGTAACGCACACCTGGTAAATCTTTAACTCTACCTCCTCTAACCAATACTATCGAGTGCTCTTGAAGATTATGACCTTCACCACCGATGTACGCGTTAACTTCTTTCCCGTTTGTTAATCTAACACGAGCAACTTTACGCATTGCTGAGTTAGGTTTCTTAGGAGTTGTAGTGTAAACACGTGTACAAACACCGCGGCGTTGTGGACATGATTCCAATGCAGCCGATTTACTCTTCTTGGTTAGTTTTTTTCTACCTTTTCTAACTAATTGTTGAATTGTTGGCATACTAATTAAATTTCCTTTTAAATTTGGATTAAACCCATTTTTTGGGCATGCAAAACTACAAAATATTCTAGCAAAAAAAAATATTTAGACATTTATTTTGCATTGATTTATAAAATTTTATAATTCGCTAAGTATTTTTTTACAGTATTTTAATATAGGAGAAAGATTTCACCAAGAAAATCAATAATGGTAAAATCTTTTATTTGAAAAATGATAATAATCGCGAATAATTGAAAAAATTATTTGAGAATTGCCAACTCAAAACAGAAAGTAGAACCTTTATGTAATTCTGATTTGACATAGATTTGACCATTGCTTTTATTTATGATTTCAGCACAAATAAACAATTCTAATCCAAAACCATTAATTCCTTGTTCATATTCGCTACCTACTCTGAAATATTGATCAAAAACTTGGTGAATTTTATTTTGAGGAATTCCAAAACCGTTGTCTTTTATTGAAACTTTTGCATTTGGCCAAATTTCACTGCATTGTTAATAACATTCTCAAAACTTGCCCTATTCTATCCCTATCACCACGTATATATCCAGCACTTTCTTTAGTCAAAATAATTGTATGTGTTTTTGTAGACATCTGCTGCTCTTCTACAATTTCAGCAACCAAATCTTCCATCAAAAAAAATAGAATCTTGTAAAACCATTCGTCCACTTTGGATTTTGGTAACATCTAACAAATCTGAAATCAACTTATTCAGTTTATTAATTTGTGTTTCCATTTTCTTAACAACTTCAGCATTTTTTTCATCTCCTTGTTTCCGAAGATTTATTTCTACAGATTGTGCATACAATTTTAAACTTGTCAAAGGCGTTTTCAGTTCATGACTAGCTATTCCAATAAAATCGTCTTTTTGTTTCTGTAATTGTATGAAATCATCAATATCTGTACAAGTTCCAATCCAAAGTTCGGTTTCGTCATATCATTACAAACTCTTTTTCCACGTGCTAAATACCATTTGCTAATATTGGTAATTGGATTCACTAATTGATATTCTACCTCATAAGTAGAATTTTGATGAACTGCATCCATCCAGCTATTTCTAACTTTATCAAGAAAATTCGGATGCATTAAACTCCAAAAACTTTTGTCAGGATCGGTATCAACTCCTAAACCGAAAGCATCGTACCAATTTTTATTAAAATATGTTACAACACCATCTTTATCTGAAGTCCAAACAAATTGAGGCATAAAATCTGCTAAAATTTTGAATCATTTTTCGTTAGCTTCTAATTTATTTTTATATTCAATTTCATTGGTAACATCATAGCCTAATGTCAAAATATATTCTACCTTATCTTCTTCATCTTTGATTGGTTGCAAAATATAATTGATATATTTTGTATCACCATTTCTATCCAAAACTGATGCCCTCTTTTTTCAATTTGCACACCTGTTTTATAAACTAATTGTAATTCTTTGTAAATAGGACGATCTTTTATATATGAAACCGTATCTTCTAGAATAGAATCTATTTTGATATCGTGCCCCCAAATTTTATTCGATAATTTATTTGATAATCTATATCTAAAAATTTCTCCTTCTAAAACATTTATCGAAACAGGTACATGATCCAAAAATGCTTTTAATAAATTCTCAATTTTTTTTTAAGTTTTTCTCGTGTTTCTATCGAATCTGTAATATCAATAGATGAAACGATAATAGAACTTACCTCTCCATTATTATCCAATTTTGGACGAAGTAGCAAATGCAAAAACTTAGTATAAAGAAGGTTATTATAAAAATATTCTACTTTAAATTCTTTTTCTTCTTGTTCTTTTTTCTCTTCAAATACCCGGTGATATAATTGAATTACATTGTCAGTTTCCAATTCTGACAAAACATCAAAAAATCTATTTCCGGAAATAGCGTTTCCTCTTCCCAAAAAGTCAATCATTTTTTGATTAACCACTTCAATAATTGGATCAATTCCTGTAAGAACAATAGTAGACGTTAAAGAATTAGAAACGATGTAATCAAAATTTGTAAGCATATTCATCAATCGGTTCTCGTAATAATTTTGTTGAATAATTTCCATTACAACAACAGAAACACTTTCTACACAATTATTTTCTTGATTAATAACGGATGAAACAACAAATTCCAAAAAATTACATTTTTCTCTATCTCCATGTTTTACATTTACAACCTTTACTTCTTTCGAGACATCATTACAATCATAAGCTTTTGTAATCATTGTATAAATTTCATGAAACTGATCATTTTCAAAAAATTGATTTTGCATTAATCTCAATTTCATTATTTTGCAAGCCTAAAAAAATATTGAAATTTGAATTTGCATAAGATAATAACAATTCATTACCAAAAAATTGAGTGAAACCTATAGGACTTTGATCCACAAAACTTGTAGATAGAATATGAGATTTATATTGAGGACGTAGAGGTTTCATTCGATAATAATGGACTGTTATAATTTTACCTATTTTTAATTAATAAAACATTAAATATTAATCATTTTATATCGAGTGAAAAAAAATTTAATTTTAAGCAATTAAAATTGAAAAGATTATCAAGTTTATTTCGTGTAAACATTTATTTAATGTTAATTTTACATTAGAAAAATTAATTTTGCACTTCAAAACATTATTAAATGTCGGTAAACTCATTTTTTAAATTATTTACTCCAAAGGATAAAGTTTTCTATCCTTTGTTCGAGGAGGCTTCAAAAAGTTTAATCAAATTAGCTGAATTGTTACATGAATGTGTAAACGCACCAGTTGAGGAACGCGAAGATTACATCGCACAAATTTCTAAAATTGAAAGTAAAATTGAATATCTTACTCAAAAAACAAATTTAGAGTTAAGCAAAAACTTTATCACGCCTTTTGACAGAGAAGATATTTATCAATTAGTAAAATCTATCGATTATGTTGCAGATAATTTAAATGGTGCAGCGAATCGTATCAATATTTATCAAGTAGATAAAATTACAAAATCTATCCGCAAAATTACAGCTGTTAACTTAGAGGCTTGTCAATTAATCGGTGAAGGAATTGAGCAATTGAAAGATTTGAGAAACGTAAATCGTATTTACGAAATATGTGAACGAATCAATAAATTAGAAAATAAATCGGACCGTATTTTTGATAAAGCGGTTCAAGAAATTTTTGAGAACGAAACTGATGCCAAAAACATCATCAAATACAAGGAAGTTTTATCTTCATTAGAATCTGCAACAGATAAATGTAAAAGTGTTGCAAATGTATTGGAAGCAGTAGCGGTAAAACACTCATAACCAGAACTTAATCTAAAAGATTATGACAGAATTTTTTTCAGCGTTTTCGAGCATGCTTACGTCAACGCCAGGAATCTTATTGATTACTATTATCGTCTTAGCTTTTGTTTTTGATTATATAAATGGTTTTCACGACGCAGCAAATTCTATTGCTACCATTGTCGCTACTAAGGTTTTAACGCCTTTTCAAGCTGTACTTTGGGCTGCAGCATTCAACTTTGCAGCTTACTTTATTTCGGTCTATTGGATTGGAGAATTTAAGATTGGGAATACGATTGCAAAATCGGTTAACGAGCATTTTATTACACTAGAAGTAATATTAGCTGGAATTATCGCTGCCATTTCTTGGAACTTATTAACATGGAAGTTCGGGATCCCTTCTTCTTCTTCTCATACATTGATTGGAGGTTTTATTGGAGCAGCATTGGCTCACGCTGGTGGTTTTTCTGCCGGTGGAGAAGATGTAATTGTTTACAAAAAAGTAATTCCAATTGTTTGTTTTATCGTATTAGCACCATTAATTGGGATGATTATCGCCTCTATATTAACCATCATCACGCTTCATATATGTAAAAGAGCCAAACCTGCAAAAGCAGAATGGTGGTTCAAGAAATTGCAATTAGTTTCTTCTGCTCTTTTCTCTTTAGGACACGGTATGAATGATGCGCAAAAAGTAATGGGAATTATTGGTGCTGCGGTTATTTTTTACCATATGAATGTAGATTTTGATCCTGAATATTTAAAAGCTGAAGATAAATTTCAATATTTCGTAGAACATTGGGGATGGGTTCCCATTACATCTTTCATCGTTATCGCATTAGGTACAATGGGTGGTGGATGGAAAATCATCAAAACAATGGGTTCTAAAATTACAAAAGTAACGCCATTAGAAGGTGTAGTTGCTGAAACATCTGGAGCAATGACGCTTTATATTTCTGAACATTTCGGGATTCCAGTTTCTACAACACATACAATTACTGGTTCTATTATTGGTGTAGGTTTAACGAAACGTGTTTCTGCAGTTCGTTGGGGAGTAACAATTAGTTTACTTTGGGCGTGGATACTTACTATTCCTGTCTCAGCATTATTAGCTGCATTAATCTATTATGTTGTAACGTTATTTATTTAAAATATCATTTCTAAAGGAGCTTAAATTAAGCTCCTTTTTTATTTTTGAAATAATTTTCGAATTGATAAATGATAAGTTTAATAAAGTTTTAAATTTGCGCCATGCAATTAACTGTATTATTTATCATTATCGGCTTAGCCATTTTATTTGATTTCTTAAATGGTTTTCACGATGCCGCAAACTCTATTGCAACCGTTGTTACTACAAAGGTTTTAACTCCTATTCAAGCCGTTATATGGGCTGCATTTTTCAATTTTGTTGCTTTCTTCATTGCTAAATTTATCATTGGAGAATTCGGAGTTGCAGACACAATCGCTAAAATTATCAAAGAAGATGTTGTCGTCGCATTTGGCTCTAATCCATCTGTCGTTGTTATGGCAGCACTTTCTGCAGCAATCACTTGGAATATTTTAACTTGGAAATTAGGAATTCCTTCTTCTTCATCTCACACATTGATTGGTGGTTTAGCTGGAGGTGCATTAGCTGCAACAGGTTATGATTTTTCTGCGATTAACAGTACAATTATCTTAACGATTATCGCTTTTATTTTGGTTGCACCAATTATTGGTTTAGTCGCTGGTAATGTTATTTACATCATCACGCTGAATCTTTGTCGAAATGCAAAACCACATAAAGCAGATGCTTGGTTCAAGAAATTGCAATTGGTTTCTTCTGCAATGTTGAGTATTGGTCATGGTTTGAATGATTCTCAAAAAGTAATGGGAGTGATCACGTTTGCTTTACTTGCCAATCAAACTGCGATTGTTAATACTGATATGAATGATTGGATTTTGAATGATGTTTTCAATTGGAAACATTGGTTCATCACAACAAGTAGTACAGATATTCACGATTGGGTTCCGATTATGTGTTTCTCTGCAATTGCTTTAGGAACTTTAGGTGGCGGAATGAAAATCTTAAAAACGATGGGAAATAAAATCACAAAAATTACTCCTATCGAAGGTTTCACAGCGCAAACAGCTTCAGCAATCACGTTATTTTTCACAGAACACATCAAAATGCCAGTTTCTACAACGCATGTAATTACAGGTTCTATTATTGGTGTTGGAATGGTAAAAAGAGTTTCTGCTGTTCGTTGGGGAGTTACAATTAGTTTATTATGGGCTTGGATTTTGACAATTCCAGTTTCTGCACTTATTGCAACAGGATTTTATTATCTATTTTCGATGTTTTTCTAACATTAAAAATTTAATCATATAAAAAAAATGGCTGTCAAAATTGACAGCCATTTTCTATTTATTATCATATTTATTCTTGAATGATTATTTGCTAAAATCTTCTTTCAATAAATCGATTTTCGCTAACAACGCTTGTTGAACAGCTGGATAATCTTCTTTGTTAGAAAGTGAAGCATTTACAGAGAAATAATATTTAATCTTTGGTTCTGTTCCAGAAGGTCGACAAGCAACTTTACTTCCATCCTCAGTATAGAAAATCAATACATTTGACTTTGGTATTTCAATCGCTTTTTCTTCACCAGAAATTAAATCTTTGTCGATAGAAGATTGAAAATCTTTTACACGAACAACTTTAGAACCTGCTAATTCTTTTGGAGGATTTGATCTAAATTCCACCATCATTTTAGCAATTAACTCTGCACCTTCTTTTCCAGGTTTTACAATACTAATTAAATCTTCTTGATACGCTTTTCCGATTTCAAGATAAATTTCCATTAATTTATTGTACAGAGAACTTCCTTTCGCTTTTTGTACAGCTGCAATTTCAGAAACCAATAAAGCTGTTGTAACTGAATCTTTGTCACGGATAAAATCTCCAACCATAAATCCGAATGATTCTTCTCCTCCTCCAACAAAACTTTCTTTGCCTTCGAATTTGCGAATCATATCAGCAATCCATTTGAAACCTGTTAATCCAACTTTACAATCAACATTAAATTTAGCTGCTATATCATAGAAAATATCAGACGTTACAATTGTCGAACCGATAAATTCTTTTCCTACTAATTTACCTGCTTCTTGCCATTTTTCTAATAAATAATAAGTCAAAACAGTATTCATTTGGTTACCATTTAATAAAACAATTTCGCCTTCATTGTTACGCGTTGCAACACCTACACGATCCGCATCAGGATCTGTTCCAATCACAACATCAGCACCAATTTCATTCGCTAAAGCAACAGCCATAGTTAACGCTTCTGGTTCTTCCGGATTTGGCGATTTTACTGTTGGGAAATCTCCACTTGGAATAGCTTGTTCAGCAACTTGATGAACTTGAGTAAAACCAGCTTTTTCAAAAGCTTTTGGCGTAATTGCAACCGAAGTTCCGTGAATAGAAGTGAAAACTATTTTGATATCTTTTTTACCTTCTTGCGTAAAACTTCCGTTCGCTACGCAAGCATCAATAAAAGCTTCATCAATTTCTTTTCCGATATACGTTAACAATGCGTCGTTTCCTTGAAATTTGATTTCTTCAACCTTTACATTATTTACTTCGTTGATAATTTCTCCATCTTGAGGCGGAACAATTTGCGCACCATCATTCCAATAAACTTTGTAACCATTGTAAATTGGAGGATTATGAGAAGCTGTCAACACAATTCCAGCATCACAACCTAAATGACGAACTGTAAAAGACAATTCTGGTGTTGGACGAAAAGATTCGAACAAATAAACATTGATTCCATTCGCGGTCAATACATCTGCAACCATTTTTGCAAACGTATCCGAATTGTGACGAACATCGTATGCAATCGCAACTTTTCTCTCTTTATTCGGAAATTGTTGATTGATATAATTTGCTAAACCTTGCGTCGCTGCACCAAGTGTATATTTGTTTAAACGATTTGTTCCTACTCCCATTATACCTCGCATCCCTCCTGTTCCAAACTCAAGGTTTTTATAAAAAGAATCGTCTAATTCGGTTGGATTATTATCAATTAAATCTTGAACAGCCTTTCTTGTTTCCGCATCATAAGCGTCAGAAAGCCATAATTTAGCATTGTCTAAACTTGAAGTCATTCTTATTTTTTATTTTTTTAGTACTTGGGCACGGTCGGCAATTTTTGTATCCTTATTTGGATCGCCCATAAAATTAACGATTGAGTTTCCTTTTGCAGAACCATAAAGCGTTTGGCGCGCATTGATATCTAACAAAGCGTTATCATCTGTTGTAAAATCAGCTTCGTTAACTTCGTATTTGAACAAATTCAACTGTGCTTCGCCATAAGCTTTCACTTTCATAGTTCCAGCAGTTCCTTCTAACATTATATTTGATTGATCATCTGCTTTCAAATCAAAGTTGTTTGTAATCAAATAAGTTTGATTAATTCGCGCTTGATCCTTCGCATTCATTGTCAATTCATCTACATTTAATGTTCCAGAAGTTGTCAAAGAAGTTTGTTTATTCACATCGATTTTTTCCAAATCTCGTGTCACATAAACGTACAAATCATAGGCGCTATAATGGTCTACATTTGATTTCTCTTTGATTGTAACCGCATTATTTTTTGCTTCAACTTCTAAATTATCAATAATATTTTGATGCGATTCTACTTTAACTCCAGATTTGTTTCCCGGAACCAAAATAACATTACAATTACACGAAACGCTCAAATCTTTGATATTGTCAGCCGTATATTCTTTTTGAGCCGTTGCAGTGCCTTCTCCATCAATTGATGATGAACACGAAGTTGCAACTAAACCTAAAAATCCTAATAAAATTATTTTTTTCATAGTAGTTGGTTATTTGATTAGTTTAAATTCAATTCTTTTTGAACTAAATACAATTGTTTTTCGCGATTATTACGAACAATTAACTCGCCCAAAAATCCCGCCAAAAATAATTGCGTTCCCAAAATCATAAAAACTAACGAGATATAAAAATAAGGACTATCTGTAATTAATCTAGCTGGTGTATGCGAAATATAAACTTTGTATAATTTCTCAATTCCTAAATAAAATGAAGCGAAAAATCCTAAAATAAACATCAATGTTCCCAATAAACCGAAAATATGCATTGGTTTATTCCCAAATCTTGATGCAAAGAAAAGTGTAATCAAATCCAAGAAACCATTTACAAAACGATTTGCTCCAAATTTTGAAACACCATATTTACGCGCTTGATGTTTTACTTTTTTCTCAATAATTCTCGAATATCCTGCGTTTTTCGCTAAAACAGGAATATAACGGTGCATATCTCCATACAATTCGATATTTTGCGTTACTTCCCAACGATAAGCTTTCAAACCACAGTTAAAATCATGCAATTTTACACCAGACGTTTTACGGGCAACACCATTGAATAATTTCGAAGGAAGATTTTTTGTCAATTTATTATCTTGACGATTTTCTTTCCAACCCGAAACAATATCTGCTTTTTGGTTTTTCAGCATTTTGTATAACGACGGTATTTCCTCAGGAAAATCTTGTAAATCTGCATCCATAGTAATCACAACATCACCTTTCACTTCTTTAAAAGCCGCGCTAAGTGCTGGAGACTTACCATAATTTTTACGGAATTTAATTCCTTTCACTTCTGTATTGAAGTTGGCAATATACTCTATAATTTGCCACGAATCATCTGTACTCCCGTCATCAACGAAAATAACTTCGAATGTAAAATCATTCTGTTCACAGACTTTTTTGATTCTGTAGAATAATTCCTCTAAGGAATCTTGTTCGTTCAGTAAAGGAACAACAACTGAAATATCCATATGTTAAAAAACACGTTTTTTTAAGAATTGTGAAAACATCGCTGCAATTGCGATGTAGAAAGATAAGAAAATTGAGAATAATCCGAAGAAGTTTTTCACAGTAAATAAATTAAGTGTTTTATAATCATCCGAATTTCTGAATGTTTCGATATCTTTTGCGACTTTTGGATCAGACATATTAGACGTAAAAGTGTCTAACAATCCTTGTTTCAAACTATCTTGTGCCCATTCTCCATAAGTATTGAAGAATACAAAAATAACAATCAAACTCATGATTCCTGCGAAGAAAATTGTGTAGAAACCAACTTTGAAACCTTCTTTGAAAGTCATTAATTCTTCTGAAGTTTGATGATTTTTTGCTTTATTTTTCGATAAATTGAAAATTGTCAAGAAACAATATAATGCATATAAAGGTAATACAATAAAACAGCAAATCATAAAGCTGTAAGTGTAATAATCTTTTACAGAAACTGTTCCGTTCAACGAAAAATAAAAGTAAAGTGCGAAAAACAATGCTAATGTAATTGCTGTAAGCACCAAAGAGTTTTTGAAAATTCTATTAAAACTAATCATTCTGCAAAGATAATTATATCCTTTATTCTATAATACATTATTTTATATGATTTAAAGGTGTGATTTTATCTAATTTCTAAAAATATTTTTAGATTTAATCTATTCATAATGAAACAAAAAACTTCAAGAACAAGTGTCAATATAAAAAACTTTCACCTAAACCCTTTTATTTTTACAAAACTTTCTTACCTTTGCATCAGGCAAGTCCTACACAACCAGCTCCTGTTGAATCCTCCAGGACGGGAACGTAGCAAAGGTATACGGTCGTAGCGGTGTGATGTAGATCGCTTGCCTATTTTTATTTCTCTAAATTTCACTCCCTCTTTTTTTTACCCCATTATTTATTCGTAAATTTGCAACCATTGATTTAAAGATTCAATGGAAACAAACAAAGCACCAAAGTACATTTTCGTTACCGGAGGAGTAACATCGTCGTTAGGAAAAGGAATCGTAGCATCATCATTAGGAATGCTACTAGAAGCAAGAGGATATAGAGTAACAATTCAGAAATTGGATCCCTATATAAATGTAGACCCAGGAACACTTAATCCTTACGAGCATGGTGAATGTTACGTTACGGAAGACGGTGCAGAGACCGATTTAGATTTAGGACATTACGAGCGTTTCTTGAACCGCGCAACATCTCGTGCTAACTCAGTTACTACAGGTCGTATTTATCAAACAGTTATAGAAAAAGAACGTCGTGGAGATTATTTAGGAAAAACAGTTCAAGTTGTTCCTCATATAACAAACGAAATCAAACGTCGTATCAAATTATTAGGTAATACAGGTGATTATGATATAATTATTACTGAAATTGGAGGTACGGTTGGAGATATTGAGTCTTTACCTTACATCGAATCTATCCGTCAGTTAACTTGGGAATTAGGAGAACATAATTCTTCTGTTATTCACTTAACATTAGTCCCTTATTTAGCTGCTGCAGGTGAATTAAAAACAAAACCTACTCAACATTCTGTTCGTACATTAATGGAGAATGGTATTCATGCCAATGTTTTAGTTACACGTACGGAGCGTCATTTACCAAAGGATGTAAAAGCTAAATTGGCTTTATTCTGTAATGTTCGCAAAGAAAATGTAATCGAAAGTATGGATGCAGACACAATTTATGAGGTTCCATTCTTATTACATGAACAAAATTTTGACGAAGTTGTTTTAAAAGGCTTAGATTTGCCAACTGATCAAGAACCAGATTTTACAGTTTGGAACAAATTCTTATCAAATCATAAAAATCCTAAAAACGAAATCGAAATTGCTTTAGTTGGTAAATACGTTTCGTTACACGATTCTTATAAATCAATTACAGAAGCATTTACACATGCTGCTGCAACTTGCGAAACGAATGTAAAAGTTCGTTGGGTATATTCTGGCGATATTACAGAAGACAATGTTGGAGAGCAATTGAAAGGAGTTTCGGGAATTTTGATCGCGCCAGGTTTTGGAGATCGTGGTATTTTAGGTAAAATAATTGCTGCAAATTACGCACGAAGAAATAATATTCCAACATTAGGAATTTGTTTGGGAATGCAAATTATGGCAATCGAATTTGCGCGTAATGTTTTAGGTTACGAGAAAGCAGATTCAGCAGAAATGGATTTAACAACGCCTTATCCTGTTATCAGTTTGATGGAAGATCAAAAAGATGTTTCGGACAAAGGAGGAACAATGCGTTTAGGAAATTGGAAATGTGAATTAACTCCTAATTCAAAAATTGAGAAAATTTACAACACAACCGAAATCTTAGAACGTCATCGCCATAGATATGAATTCAACAATGATTTTTACGATGAATTTGTTGAAAACAATTTTATTCCAGTTGGTAAAAATCCTGAAACAGAATTAGTAGAAATTTTAGAACATAATCAACACCCATATTATATAGGTGTACAATTCCACCCGGAATATAAAAGTACAGTTGCTTCGCCACATCCTTTATTTATAAGTTTTATCGAAGCTTCTTTATTGAATAAACAAAATGATTTATTAAATGCAACAAGAGAAAAAATTTGATTTTAACCAAACGATTGGTTTTATTTTAATTGCAATTCTTTTTGGCGTATTCTATTTTCTAAACAAACCTTCGGAAGCGGAGGTCGAAGCACAGAAAAAAGAATTAGTTCAAAAGCAAGAGCAAGCGAAAAAACAGGAACAATTAAATAAAACAGCTACAACACAAGCTTTTCAAACTGTAGATCCTACATTAGCAAAAGATGTTGAAGTTAGTAATGATAAATTAAAAGTTACTTTTTCGCCAAAAGGAGCTCAAATTTCTGACGTACAAATCGTTGGATATACAGCTTACAATGACAAAAAAGATGGACACAAAGATCCTTTACATTTAGTAAAAGATGGATCAAGTAAGTTCAACTTATCATTCAAAACAAAACAAGGAGCTGTTCTTAATGTTTCGGATTTGGTATTTGTGCCTCAAGTACAGAAAAATGCGAACAATACAATTGTGACGTTTACAGCAAATGCTCAAAATAGTCAAATTCAATACATCTATACATTAGGAGATTCTTATGGTGTCGATTTCGAAGTTAAAACGCAAGGTTTATCTAACATCACTTCTGATAAAAATGTAGATTTAGCGTGGACAATGGACGGTTTCAGTACTGAGAAAGGAAAAGATCAAGAAAAATATTGGTCACATACTTATTTTCAGTTCAAAGGAAACAAAGACATCGAATACGAATTATTTGGTTCTGACGAATGGGAAGAAGAGGAAGCTATTTCTTGGGTAGCCAACAAACAACAATTCTTTGCAACAGTTTTATCAAATGATGAAGGGTTTAAAACAACAAAAGGTGGTTCTAAAAACTCTGATAAAGAGGATTTAACTTATAGTAAACACTATCACTTAAACTCTAAATTAGAGTTAAAAAATAGTGAAATCAATTCAAAATTCACGTGGGATTTTATTCCATTGGATTATAAAATGTTGAAAGATTACAACGACAAAGGATTTCAAAACTTAATTGACTTTGGTTGGGGATTATTTGGTTGGTTGAATAAATATTTCTTCTTGAACGTTTTCAAATGGTTAGCTTCTGTAGGAATCACTTACGGATGGGTAATCTTCTTGATGACAATCGTTGTAAAATTGATTTTATCTCCAATTATGTACAAACAATACCGTCAATCTGCATTGATGAAAGTTGTTCGTCCAGAGTTGAATGAAATTAACGAAAAATACAAGGATCCGAAAGATGCGATGAAGAAGCAACAAGAAACAATGGCAATTTATCGTAATGCAGGAATCAATCCGTTAGCGGGATGTTTACCAGCATTATTACAAATTCCTATTTTCTATGCGTTGTTCCGTTTCTTCCCGAACTTAATCGACTTGAGAGGTGTTCCTTTCTGGTTCGTAGACGATTTAACAGCATTCGATGATTTAATCAAATTACCAGAATGGGTTCCATTCCTTAATGGTCACTTAAGTGTATTCGCTTTATTATACATTGTTGCAATGATGATTTATTTTAAAGTTTCTGGATCTATGGATAATTTCCAAATGCCACAACAAGAAGGAATGCCAAATATGCAATTCATGAAATACATGATGTATGTAATGCCAGTTTTCTTCTTTGTATTCCTTAACAATTATGCTTCTGGTCTATCTTGGTATTATTTAGTATCCAATGCGATTAATATTTTCATCGTGTTATATATTAAGAAATATATGATTCACGAAGCGAAGATTCATCAAATCATCGAAACAAATAAAACAAAACCTAAAAAGACAGGTAAGTTTGCTTCGAAAATGCAAGAAATGATGAAACAAGCTCAAGAAATGCAAGAGCAACAACAAAAAAACAAAAAGAAATAATCTAACTATATTTCAAATTCAAAAATCCGTTAATGATAATTAACGGATTTTTTATTTATTCGAGACAATAAAGAATTAAGTATTCAATTTACTTATTATCAATAATATATTCACTTAAAAATATTTTTACAGTGTAAGTTATACACTTTTTATGAATAAATTCTTTTTTATTTATTATTTTCAGATTATTATTGTCTTAAAATAATAAATAACATGAACAATATTTACTCAATTAAAGACCAAACAGCAAATCCTGGACCTTTAGGATTATTTGGTTTTGCAATGACAACTATTTTATTAAACATACACAATGCAGGTTTTTTCCCTGTTAATAGTATGATTATGGGAATGGGTGTTTTCTTTGGAGGCGGAGCACAATTTGTGGCTGGCGTTATGGAATGGAAAAAAGGAAACAACTTTGGTAGTATTGCATTCATGTCTTATGGCGCTTTTTGGTTAACACTTGTATTTACATGGTTAGCACCAATGTTTGGCGTAGAAAAACCAGACGGAAATGCGATGGGATGTTATTTAGGAATGTGGGGATTATTTACATTAATCAACTTTTTCCAAACACTAAAAGGTAATTTGGTCGGAAAATTATTATTTGGTTCGTTAACCTTATTATTCTTGTTATTAGCAGCAGGTAACTTTACAGGAAGTCAAAGTATTTTACATTTTGCTGGTTGGACAGGAATCATCTGCGGATTTATTGCTTTTTACGAAGCTTCTGCAATTATGATTAATCAGAAATACGAAAAAGCAATTCTTCCTTTATAAATAATATGAATAAAAAAAATCCTTTATCAGAGACTGATAAAGGATTTTTTTTATAATTGTAATGAATTATTTATTAAACATTGGTGCTAATAATTTTTTCCAGATAAATAATAAAATTAATGATCCTAAAATTGAAAAAATCCAATCCAACGGACTGAAAAAACTCACTTCTCCATCATGAGAAATTCCTAAAATTGTACGCATATAAGCTCCTAAATATGCACCAACAATACCTATAAGTGCAGTTACCCAAAATCCTCCCGGATCTTTACCTGGCATTATTGCTTTAGCAATTCCAGCACAAATTAAACCGAACACTAAGTATACCAAAAAGCTCCAAACTCCGGTAATACCTAACATAATAAATGAAGTTGTCATCATAATTAATAGTATTTTTTATGGTTTTAAAAATTGTTAAGTAAATCTTAACTAAAATCGTTCCAAAAAGATAAGAAAAGTTTTTGTAATTTGTAAATTTGTAACACTATAAAATAAAATTTATGTCTCTAATCAAATCTATTTCAGGTTTTCGTGGAACAATCGGAGGAAAACCGGGAGATAATTTAACTCCTATAGACGCTGTAAAATTCGCAGCTGCTTACGGAACTTGGCTTAAGAATCAATCAAATCAATCAGAATATAAAGTAATTGTAGGGCGTGATGCTCGTATTTCTGGACAAATGGTTTCTCAATTAGTTTGTTCAACTTTACAAGGATTAGGAATTAATGTTGTCGATTTAGGTTTATCTACAACGCCAACTGTAGAAGTTATGGTGACACATTTGCATGCAGATGGAGGAATTATTTTAACTGCTTCTCACAATCCAAAAGAATGGAATGCGTTGAAATTATTGAATGCAAAAGGAGAATTTGTTTCTGCTGCAGACGGCGCACAAATTTTAGCTTTCGCAGATAAAGATGATTATACATTTGCAGAAGTTGATGATTTAGGTTCTTATGAAACTTTTGATGATGCAATTGATTTACATATCGAGAAAATTTTGGCTTTGCCATTAGTGAATACAAAAGCGATTCAAGAGAAAAATTTCAAAGTTGCGATTGACGCAGTAAATTCAACTGGAGGAATTGCAATTCCTAAGTTATTACAACGTTTAGGTGTAATTCATTACGATATGTATTGCGAGCCAAACGGACATTTTCCTCATAATCCAGAGCCTTTAAAAGAACATTTAGGTGATATCTGTAAAAAAGTAATCGACGAAGAAGCTGATTTCGGAATTGTGGTAGATCCAGATGTTGACCGTTTAGCAATTATCGACGAAAAAGGTGAAATGTTTGGAGAAGAATACTCATTAGTTGCAGTCGCAGATTATGTATTATCAAAAACGCCTTCAGCAACAGTTTCTAACTTATCATCTTCTCGTGCTTTACGCGATATTTCTGAAAAATATGGTCAAAAATATTCGCCATCAGCAGTTGGAGAAGTGAATGTTGTAGTTGAAATGAAAAAAGTTGACGCTAAAATTGGTGGAGAAGGAAACGGTGGTATTATTTATCCAGAATTGCACTACGGACGCGATTCTTTAGTAGGAATTGCTTTATTCTTGACATATTTGGCTGAACAAAATAAATCAGTTTCTGAAATTAGAGCTTCTTATCCTGCTTATTTTATGGCGAAAAAGAAAATAGAATTAACACCAGAAATCAATGTTGACGAATTGTTAGTGAAAATTCAAGAAGTTTACAAAAACGAAGAAATCAATACGGTTGATGGAGTTAAAATTGATTTCCCTACAGAATGGGTTCATTTAAGAAAATCAAACACAGAGCCAATTATTCGTATTTATACTGAAAGTACCTCAGAAGAAAATGCAAATAAATTAGCGGATAAAATGATCGAAAGCATAAAAAATATCATCTAAAACAATCTATTTTAATTGTTTAACAAATGTGCAAAACTCTAACAATTCGTTATGATTTTTGCACATTTTATTTTGTAAATTAGTCTATCACTATGGACGAAGATTTTTTTAATAACGAGCTAATTGAAGGTTTTGAGCAAATGCTTGATAATCGTGAATATAAGTATTACGATTCGGAGGATTTGGTCGAAATTATTGAGTTCTATCTTGAAGTAAATGATAGCGAATATGCAAAACGTTCGTTGGATTTTGCAGAAAAAATGCATCCCGAGAATATAGATATCAAAATCAAGAGAATCGAATATTTTCTTACAACTGAGGATTTAAAAAAAGCTGCAAAACTCATCAAAGATTTAAAAGATTTAGCTGCAAACGAATTAGATTACCTTCTTGTACAAGCACGTTTTTGGGGATTGAAAAATATGCCTCGAAAAGCGATAAATTTTTATGAAGAAGCTTTGCAAATAGACGAAGAAGAAACTGATTTTATTTGCAATTGTATCGGAAATGAATATTTGAATTTAGATGAAGTTCATTCTGCGTTAATTGCTTTCAAAAAAGCATTGAAATTCAATCCAGAAAACGATTATACTTTCTACTCTATTATTCAATGCTACGAAGAAATTCATAATCCTGATGAATGCATCGAATTTTTAAAAGATTTTATTGACGATAATCCATATTCGGAAGTTTCTTGGTTGCAACTTGGTCTGTTGTACAATCACAAAAAAATGTATGACGAAGCTATAAATGCATTGGATTACGTGCTCGCGATTAATCCTAACTCTATTGTTGGTCATGCTAACAAAGCGCTTTCATTGGAAGAATTAGGAGAATATAATAAAGCAATAGAAACGCTAGAAGAAACATTAGAATTTGATGATTCGCCCGCTGTTACGCATATGAAAATTGGTGAATTGTACGAAAAGTTAGAGAAACCACAAAAAGCATTGAAAGCTTATCATATTGCGATAAAAGAAGATCCGCAATTGGATAAAGTTTGGGCAAAAACATCTTCGCTTTACAACAAATTAGGAAATATAGAGGAAGCCGAATATTACATTCAGCGTGCAATAGAATTGAATGGCGATAGTTACGAATATTATACAGATTCAACTTACTATTTTCTGAAACAAATGAAGTTTGAAGAAGCTATAAAAAACCTTTCGAAATTGGTTCAATTAAAGCCTTTAGTTTTCCATACTTGGTTTGCTTACGTCGAAACTTTAATTGCTGTTGGCGAATACGAGGAAGCGATTGCAGTCTTATTAACAGGCGCTTTAAAGAATTTTAATCGTGCCGAATTTTTCTATCAATTGAGTAATGTCTATTATATTACAGAGCAAGATCAATTAGGAAATGAAGCGTTGCAAAATGCATTAAGTTTGGATCGAAATTTAAAAGATTCTATGATCGAATATTATCCGATTTTAGAAGAAAAAATCAATCAAATTTCTGGAAATAACGAATAAAAATATAATTCTTAAGCCATCTTTTTTAGATGGCTTTTTTCTTCACAGTAAAATAACACAGGTTTATTCAAAAAAACTTAACTTTATGATACTAAACAAGCCTTATGAACTTTGTCGCACATCAATATTTATCTTTCGGAAATCAATCGCTTCAAATTGGAAATTTGCTTGGTGAAACTGTAAAGGGAAAACAATATTTAGATTTTCCAGAAGATATTCAGAAAGGCATTTTATTGCATCGTTCAATTGATACATTTACAGATTCTCACGAAACTGTCAAACAAAGTTCAAGTTATTTTCACGAAACACAACACAAATTTGCACCAATTATTATTGATGTGATTTATGATTATTTTTTGATTAAATATTGGAATAATTATTCTGAAACTCCTTTCGAAAAATTCAAATCAGATTGTTATCAATTATTTAAGGATGAATACAATTCGCTTCCAAAAAAACTACAAGAAATCATTTTTTATTTGTTGAAATATGATTGGTTCGAAAATTATTCGACCATAGAAGGCGTTCAAAAAACATTAAAAGGAATCGGAAGTCGAGCAAAATTTGAGAATAATTTACATCAAATCATTCCCGAATTTGAAAAAAATTATTCTAATCTCGAAACTGATTTTCTATCATTTTTTCCTCAAATCCAAACGCATTGCAAGAACTTTGTATTCATTGATTCTCAAGTCTAAATTTCATTTTAAGAATTCGATAAAATTCATTAGTTTAGGGCTGTAAACAAACAGAAAACCACAATGGATTTAACTTTTAATAAAAGAGAGGATCATAACAAATTATTACTTTCTAAACTACGCCAAAAACTGAAACAAGTTTACCTTGGCGGAGGTCAAAAAAGAATTGATGCGTTGCATAGCAAAGGAAAAATGTCTGCAAGGGAACGTATTGATTATCTTTTGGACGAAAAAAAACCGAACATAGAGATTGGTGCTTTAACAGGAGATGAAATGTACAAAGAACACGGCGGATGTCCTTCGGGAGGTGTTGTTGTGAAAATTGGTTACATTTCTGGTAAACAGTGTATTGTTGTTGCAAATGATGCGACAGTAAAAGCTGGTGCTTGGTTCCCAATTACAGGTAAAAAGAATTTGCGTGCTCAAGAAATTGCGATGGAAAATAAATTGCCAATTATTTATTTGGTGGACAGCGCAGGTGTTTATTTACCAATGCAAGATGAGATTTTTCCTGATAAAGAAATGTTTGGTCGAATTTTCCGCAATAATGCAATCATGTCATCAATGGGAATTACTCAAATTTCTGCTGTGATGGGAAGTTGTGTTGCTGGTGGAGCATATTTACCAATTATGAGCGACGAAGCAATGATTGTAGACAAAACAGGTTCTATTTTCTTGGCAGGAAGTTATTTGGTAAAAGCAGCAATTGGAGAAGATATTGACAACGAAACTTTAGGTGGAGCAACAACACATTGCGAAATCTCTGGCGTGACTGATTATAAAGCAAAAGATGATAAAGATGCGTTGGATAGAATAAAATCTATTGTTGGTAAAATTGGTGATTATGAAAAAGCTGGATTTAATCGAATTGAAGCAGCAAAGCCTGCTTTAGATGAGCAAGAAATCTATGGTATTTTACCTGAATCTCGTTCTGAGCAGTACGATATGTATGAGATTATTAACAGAATTGTTGATAACTCAGAATTGGACGAATATAAGCCTGATTATGGAAAATCAATTATTTGTACTTATGCTCGAATTGATGGTTGGGCGGTTGGAATTGTAGCTAATCAACGTAAAATCGTGAAGTCTAAAAAAGACGGAATGCAGTTCGGTGGTGTGATTTATTCAGATTCTGCGGATAAAGCGACTCGTTTTATTGCGAATTGTAACCAAAAGAAAATTCCGTTAGTTTTCTTACAAGATGTGACTGGTTTTATGGTTGGATCTAAATCTGAACATGGTGGTATTATCAAAGATGGTGCGAAAATGGTAAATGCAGTTTCGAATTCTGTTGTTCCAAAATTCACGATTATAGTTGGTAATTCTTATGGTGCAGGAAACTATGCTATGTGTGGAAAAGCTTATGATCCTAGATTAATTGCGGCTTGGCCTTCGGCTCAATTGGCAGTTATGGGAGGTGAGCAAGCGGCGAAAGTTTTGCTACAAATAAAAGAAGCGACTTTGAAAGCGCAAGGTGTAGAAGTTGATGAAGTGAAAAAGCAAGAACTTTTGAACGAAATTACAGCAAAATACAATGATGAAACAAGTCCTTATTATGCTGCGGCACGTTTGTGGACAGATGGAATTATTGATCCTTTGGATACGCGTAAATGGATTTCGATGGGAATTGAAGCTGCGAATCATGCTCCGATTGAAAAACAATTTAATTTAGGTGTTATCCAAGTTTAGAAAAACGAAAATATTTTTAAAAATAGAAGAGAATCCAATTTAGGATTCTCTTTTTATTTTTTGAATATTGTTTGAAACATGTAAATCAAATCTTGTCGAAAACTCCAATTCTTTACATATTCTACATTGATCTTAACTTTATCTGGCCAAAGAATTTCATCATTATATTTGATTGGATCATTTACATTGGATAAAATTTCTTCTTCTTTACAATATTTCAATTGAGCAGGACCAGTAATTCCAGGTTTAACTTTCAACACCAATCTATCCTCTCCAACCAATTTATCTGCATAACCAGCGACATCAGGACGAGGTCCAACAAAACTCATTTCCCCTATTAGAATATTGAATAATTGAGGTAATTCATCTAATTTATAATCTCGAAGAATCTTTCCAATTTTGGTAATTTGATGTTGATCGGTTGTTATTGTCGATTTAGAAACCCCTTTAATCGTTCTGATTTTATAAATATTGAAAAATCTTCCGTCTTTCCCAACTCTTTTTTGTGTAAAAACGCCAAATTGATTGGTATCTATAGAACTTATGATAATTAACAAAACAATTAACCCAACTAAAAATATTAGTAGGATTAATGCAAGTATATAATCAAATATGTTCTTTAAGATCATTTCAATTAAAAGAATTTACTTTTATTTCGAGAAGCTAAACATTTTATTTTTCCGAATGATGAATTATCAAAATTCTCATCTCCAGCAAAATATCCGTAGCCGTAGCCGTAACCATATCCGTAACCGTAGCCAGTTTTAATTTGGAAATCGTTGAATATAATTCCGACATTCGAAACCTCACCTTCATCATATTTATTCGAAATTGCATGGATAAAGTTTTTCTCCGAATAGTTGTAACGTGTTACATACAATGTGCAATCTGCGTTAAGCATCAAATCGTACGAATCTGTTACTAATCCTATTGGCGGTGAATCTATAATTACGAATTCATATTTCTCTTTCAATTCAGCAAATAATTGATCCATTCGATTACTCAAAATCAATTCTGAAGGATTTGGAGGAATTGGACCTGCTGAAATAATATCTAAATTTGGTAAAATTGTACGTTGTGTAATTTGATTTAACTCTAAATCATCCGCAACATAGTCTGTTACACCTGTTTTATTATTAATGTTAAAATCATCAAAGATTTTTGGTTGACGTAAATCTAATCCAATCAGAACCGTTTTCTTATCCATAGAACCAAGTGAACTCGCAATATTCATCGCATTGAAAATTTTACCTTCACCTCCAATAAATGATGTCATTAAAATCGTTTTGTTATCATCTTCAAGTCCTGGATTCTTGTATAAATATTTCAGATTAGAACGAATTGATCTAAACGATTCAGAAATTCCTGATTTTGGATTGTTGATTACAACTAAAGGTTATAGGAATTTCTTTAATCAATTCGCCTTGATACAAGTTAAGCATCAAAGTAAAGTCGAATTTATCTTTTGGTAAGTTTCGCAACAAATCTAAAACTACTATTGGAACTCCACCCATTTCTAATGAACGAAGCCTAAAAAGTACTTTTATTTTTCTATGTTGATTTGACATTTGGTTAGTTTAATAAACAAAAATACAACATTGAGTTTGAATTGAATAATACAACAACTTAAAAACTCATAAAATAATTCTTAATTTTGCAGAAAAAGTAGTCGAATGTTCAAAATTGGTACAAAAGTTAAAGTGATAGATGATAATATTTCGGGAACAATTTCCAAATTGAAAGGTGATTTTGTTTACTTTAATGATGAGTTTGGTTTTGAATATGAGTATCGCCAAGATGAAATCATCAAAGATATTGAAATTGACTATGAAGAATATCGAGATGAGAAAATCAAAGAATTTTCGAAACCAAAGTTTAAGACTTTTCGCAAATCTCATCGACATCCTTATTTAACGCGAGAAATTGATTTGCATATCGAAAATTTAGTTGATAATTGGCGTGATTTGGATAATGCGCAAATTATACAAACACAATTAGATGTTGCACGAAATGAGGTGGAGCGCGCTATGTTCGAAAGTCAAATTCGATTGATTTTAATTCACGGTTATGGAAAAGGAATTCTGAAAAAAGAAATTACCGAATTGTTATATCGTTACACGAATATCGAATTCTATGACGCCTCGTTCAAGGAATATCACGGCGACGCCATAGAAGTTAAATTTATTTAAATTGAGATATTTCGATACAATTTTCTTATTCTATCGAAACGAAAATCACTCAATATGACAATTTTCATTATTATTAGTCATTGGCTATAAACAAAGAAAGTCATTCTGATTTCTATGACAAAACCAAGTTATTTTTATAAATAGTTTGATTTTTAATTAGAGCATAAATCCGATGAATAATTTTGTTTCTCACAGCGTTTAAAACAGCCATTTTATTTTTACCTTGTTCAACTTTTCGATGATAGTAAATCGCCAAGTCATTTTCTAACCGAATAGCACTCATAGCTGCTAAGTGCAATAGTTTTTTCAACTCTTTATCTGCCATAGTTGATACTTTTGGTCTTCGTTTTATAGATGTTCCAGACTGAAAATCAAATGGAGCTACTCCTGCATAACAAGCCATTTGTCTTGGCGTATTTATAGTTGTAAAACCATCTGTTTTTATCAACATATTAAATGCTAAAACTTTTCCTACTCCAGGGATTGATTGTATTCTTTTATAATGATCGTAAAGTTGTTCATCTTCACAAATTAGCTGATAGATTCTATCTTCTATTTCATTAATTTGTTTGGTTAATATATCGATGAGTTTAGTGTTTAAACGCAATACAGCTTTATCCATAGTTGGTTTTAAGAATTGATCGTCCTGTGTTTGAGCTAATAATCCTGCTCTTATTTTAACGCGATGTTTTCTTTCAGCATTCAATAGTTTAATTTTTTCAATGACCTTTGAATTAGGTTTCCACAGCTGAAGATCCATATAGTTTTTCAATAAAAATTGAGCGATGCGTTCACTATCAATTTTATCATTTTTACCTCTAACTAATCCCATACTTCTTTTCAAATGCAAAGGATTGATTACATAAACAGTAAAAGAAAAATGGACTAAAACACTATAAAGTATAGCATTAAATCGACCTGTATTTTCCATTCCAATCAAAATTTCTTGTTTTATATCAAACTGTTTGAAAAAAACTTTGATTGCTTTTTCTGTATTAGGAATGTTATCAAAACGATTCACTCCATTTTCTTGAATGCAGATGTCTAAAGTTAATTTACTCACATCAATTCCGATAATAATTTTTTCCATAAATTTGAATTTAATGAGAAGAGAAACTTATCAATAACTCGATTCCTTACTAATGGGTTATAAGCCCGAATTTCTATTTGAGAATTTGATAAGAAAGAGTTGAGTCTTAATCAGAATATGAGATTATATAGCTCTGAACTCGTTATAGTGTACTCAAACTCTTTTCTCTTCTTTTTATACTACAATTTAAGATTTTCAAATCTAAAGGAATTTGTTTCAGAATTTCATTATTTTTAGGATTAAAATCTTTTGATCCAATCCATCAAATCATAATAATTTTGAGGAACAATTCCGTGTCCACTTCTATATTCGTGGTATTCAAAATTAATATTCATCGATTTTAAAAACTCGTCACCCATTCGTCCTAATTCAATTGGCAATACAACATCTTCTGTTCCGTGCGAAACAAAGAAATTTAAGTTCGAAAAATCTTTCGATTGATCAAAATCTCCAATAATTTTAGCTTCTGGATAACCACTTAAAATAGCCACGTTTTTAATCTTTTCTGGATTATTTAGCGAAATCGCATAACTCAAAATTGCACCTTGGCTAAAGCCCATCAATGTTACATTTGCGTCATCTAAATTCTCTTGTTGAACAATTGCATCAATAAATTCGACCAATTTATTACGCGATTCTATTGCTTGCGTTTCATCCATCCATTTTTCATTGTTCACAAAATTAATATCATACCACGCATATCCGCCATACACAATATCATGCAACGCTCGTACACTTATAATATGCGCATTCTGCGGTAAATCTTGTGCAAATGAAAACAAATCTTCTTCGTTGCTTCCATAACCATGTATCAGCACAAAAAGAGGCGTTTTTTCAGTCGAAACAACAGGTAAACGTTCGATATATTTTATTCCATTCAATTCTTTCATACAAACTTATTTTTAGCGAATTTAATTCTAATTTTTCTAAATAAAATTATTTTCAGTTCAGTTAAAACCCTTCGAAAACACCCAAACCAAATAAAGCGAAATCATATTTCACAGGATCATTTGCATCCATTTCTCGCAATTTTGTATCAAGTTCTTTCAATGCTTTTGCATCATTTTGTTTTCGAGTCAGAATATTTAATTTTCGTGCAACATTTCCCGAATGTACATCCAAAGGACAGGAAAGAATAGAAGTTGGAATGGATTTCCAAATTCCTAAATCTACGCCTTGTTTGTCATCACGAATCATCCAACGCAAGTACATATTGATACGCTTTGCAGCCGAATTATTCAATGGATCTGAAATATGTTTAGTTGTTCGAGTTGGATGTTCTATTTCAAAAAAAGTTTGTTTGAAATTCGAGATTGATGCTTGCATCGAATCTGAAGTTTGATGTTTTGCAAAAACTTGTTCCAATCCGCCATGATTTTGATAAATGTTACGAAGCGATTGCATGAAAAATTTCAAATCTTCACTATTGAATGTTCTGTGAACAAAACCACCCAAATTCTTTAAATGATTCTCAGAGAAATTCATCACAAAATCGTAAGGCGAATTTCCCATCAACTGCATCATTTTATTCGCATTATTGATAATCATTTTACGATTTCCCCATGCAATTGTTGCCGCTAAAAACCCAGCAATTTCGATATCTTCTTTCGCAGAAAATCTATGCGGAATCTGTACTGGATCAGAATCGATAAAGTCTAATGTATTATATTGAAGAACTTTTTCGTCTAAAAAATCCTTTAATTCTTCTTGAATCATTTACATTTCTATTTGAAAAATTCCATCAGCCATCACCAATTTTCGATCAGTCATATTTGCTAATTCTTCGTTATGTGTCACAATGACAAAAGTTTGTCCAAATTCGTTTCGAAGATTGAAAAATAATTCATGTAATTCTTCAGCATTTTTAGAATCTAAATTACCAGAAGGTTCATCAGCAAAAACTACTTTAGGCTGATTAATCAACGCACGAGCTACTGCTACACGTTGTTGTTCTCCTCCAGAAAGTTGATTAGGTTTATGTGTCAAACGTTGCGAAAGTCCCAAATAAGACATTAACTCTTTTGCACGCTTTTCGGCTTCTGCTTTTTTTGTTTTCTTGATAAAAGCTGGAATACAAATATTTTCTATTGCATTAAATTCTGGCAACAATTGATGAAACTGAAAAATGAATCCAATGTTTTCGTTACGAAATTTAGATAAATCGCGATCGTTTAACTTCGTGATATCTTGTCCCGCAATCTGAATAGAAGTATTATATTTCTTTGGCTCAGAACTTTTTTCTAATGTTCCTAAAATTTGAAGCAAAGTTGTTTTTCCTGCTCCAGAAGCACCAACGATAGAAACGATTTCTTTTTCTACAATCGATAAAGAAACATTTTTTAGCACTTCTAATTCACCAAATTTCTTAACAATATTTTCTGCTTTTATCATGAGGTAAAGATATAAATTAAGTACTAAGTCTTAAATCATAAGTGATAAGTTTTTTTTGAATTAAAATTCGTCAGTTCGAGTGATTTTTAGAAATGAAATGATAAAAAATTGTATCGAGAATAGAATTTCACTAGAATTGACGGTTTTTTATTGATAAAATTATAAAATCAATCCTCCGTCGAAAATGCTTTAAACCCAAAACAAACAATTTTAGTGTACTTGGTACGATTTAAAAATTATATAACAATTGTTTTGACTTTTTAAATCATTAATATTCGTATCTTGTAACCTCTAAATAAATAATATTAATCACTTTTTTAGCATAAGCTGATAAAATTAATATGGCAAAATTTAGAATACATCAACAATATTTTTATTTTTGTAATTGAAAAATCAAAAAAAATGAATCTTCACGAATATCAAGGAAAAGAAATTCTTAGTAAATATGGTGTGAAAGTACAACGTGGTATCGTTGCTACTACACCAGAAGAAGCTGTAGAAGCTGCTAAACAATTAACTGAACAAACTGGTACAGGTTGGCATGTCGTAAAAGCACAAGTACACGCAGGTGGTCGTGGAAAAGGTGGTGGAGTAAAGCTTGCTAAAAACTTGGACGAAGTTAAAGAGAAAGCAAACGAAATCATCGGAATGCAGTTAGTAACACCTCAAACTTCGGCTGAAGGTAAAAAAGTTCATCAAGTTTTAATTGCTGAGGATGTTTATTATCCAGGTGAATCTGAAACTGAAGAATACTATGTTTCTGTATTGTTAGATCGTGCAACTGGTAAAAACATGATTATGTATTCTACTGAAGGTGGAATGGATATCGAGGAAGTTGCTGAGCACACACCAGACAAAATCTTTACAGAAGAAATTGATCCTGCTGTAGGAATCCAAGGTTTCCAAGCGCGTAAAGTTGCTTTTAACTTAGGTTTATCAGGAAATGCTTTCAAAGATGGTGTTAAATTTATCACTGCTTTATATAATGCATACGTTGCGATTGACGCTTCTATGTTCGAAATTAACCCAGTTCTTAAAACATCTGACGATCAAATTATCGCTGTAGATGCTAAAGTATCTATCGATGATAACTCATTATTCCGTCATCCAGATATCGCTGCTTTACGTGATACAAGAGAAGAAGATCCAACAGAAGTTGAAGCTGGTGAAGCTGGATTAAACTTCGTAAAATTAGACGGAAACGTAGGATGTATGGTTAACGGAGCTGGTTTAGCAATGGCAACTATGGATATCATCAAATTATCTGGTGGTAATCCTGCAAACTTCTTAGACGTTGGTGGTACTGCTGATGCTGAGCGTGTAGAAAAAGGTTTCCGTATTATCTTAAAAGATAAAAACGTAAAAGCTATCTTAATCAATATTTTTGGTGGTATTGTACGTTGTGATCGTGTTGCTCAAGGTATTTTAGATGCTTACAACAATATGGGTGACGAAATTAATGTGCCAATTATTGTTCGTTTACAAGGAACAAATGCAGAAATCGCTAAGAAAATGATTGATGAATCAGGTTTCGCTGTTCACTCTGCTATCACATTAAAAGACGCTGCTGACAAAGTAGAAGAATTAGTAGGTTAGGATTTTAACTTATTTACAATATATCAAACCTCTCAAAGAATTCTTTGAGAGGTTTTTTTGTATGATTTATTGTCATTCTGATTTCTATGA
>NZ_DFRA01000021.1:0-97486 GCF_002378465.1 Empedobacter sp. UBA3475
TGTCATAGAAATCAGTATGACAACAAAAAATCGTAAAACTTATAACGTTTAACCTAAAACATAAAACACAAAAAAATGACTTTTCAAGAACAAATAAAACAAGGTATTCCTTCTGTTTTGCCTCAAAAAAAAGACAGAGATCCTAACGTAAGTCACGCACCAAAACGTAAAGAAATATTATCGGAAGACGAAAAAAAGTTAGCATTGAAAAATGCATTGCGTTATTTCGAGCCAAAAGATCATGCTGAATTAATTCCAGAATTTAAACAAGAATTGGAAAATTTTGGACGTATTTACATGTATCGTTTGATGCCTGATTATAAAATTTTCGCTCGACCAATTACAGATTACCCAGGAAATTCAGAACAAGCAAAAGCAATTCAGTTAATGATTCAAAATAACTTGGATCACGCAGTTGCACAACATCCTGAAGAGTTGATTACTTACGGAGGAAATGGCGCAGTTTTCCAGAACTGGGCGCAATATTTATTAACAATGAAATATTTGTCTGAAATGACAGACGAACAAACATTGGTGATGTATTCTGGTCATCCGATGGGTTTATTTCCTTCTCACAAAAACGCTCCACGTGTTGTTGTAACGAATGGAATGGTAATTCCGAATTATTCGAAACCAGATGATTGGGAAAAAATGAATGCTTTAGGCGTTTCTCAATACGGACAAATGACAGCTGGAAGTTATATGTACATTGGTCCGCAAGGAATTGTACATGGAACTACTATCACAGTTTTAAACGGATCTCGTAAAATAGATGATAACGGAACAGCAGGAAAATTATTTGTTACGGCTGGTTTAGGCGGAATGTCAGGTGCGCAACCAAAAGCGGGAAATATAGCAGGTGTTGTTTCTGTTACTGCCGAAGTGAATCCTGCTGCGACATACAAACGTCATGAACAAGGTTGGGTGGACGAAGTAATTACAGATTTAGATAAATTGGTTGCTCGTGTTCGCGAAGCCAAAGAAAATAAAGAAGTTGTTTCCATTGCTTATGATGGAAATGTAGTGGATGTTTGGGAAAAATTTGATCAAGAAAATGTTTACGTTGACTTAGGATCAGATCAAACCTCTTTGCATAATCCATGGGCTGGCGGTTATTATCCTGTTGGATTATCATTTGATGAAGCCAACGATATGATGGCAAACAATCCTGAATTATTCAAAGAAAAAGTTCAAGAATCGCTGCGTCGTCATGCAGATTCTGTAAATAAACACACAGCAAAAGGAACGTATTTCTTCGATTATGGAAATGCCTTTTTATTAGAAGCTTCTCGAGCTGGTGCAGATGTAATGGCAGAAAACGAAATTGATTTCAAATATCCATCTTATGTACAAGATATTATGGGACCAATGTGTTTCGATTTTGGATTTGGACCTTTCCGTTGGGTTTGTACTTCAGGAAAACCAGAAGATTTACAAACAACAGATGAAATTGCTTGTCAAGTTTTAGAAGAAATCATGCAACATTCTCCAAAGGAAATTCAGCAACAAATGCAAGATAATATCACATGGATAAAAGGTGCACAAGAAAACAAATTAGTTGTAGGTTCGCAAGCTCGTATTTTATATGCAGATGCAGAAGGACGAATTAAAATTGCGAAAGCGTTTAACGATGCAATTGCGAAAGGTGAAATCGGACCAGTTGTTTTAGGTCGTGATCATCATGATGTTTCTGGAACAGATTCTCCATTCCGCGAAACTTCTAATATTTACGATGGTTCAAAATTCACAGCAGATATGGCGATTCACAATGTTATTGGAGATAGTTTCCGTGGCGCAACTTGGGTTTCTATTCACAACGGTGGCGGCGTTGGTTGGGGAGAAGTTATTAACGGTGGATTCGGAATGTTATTAGATGGATCTTCCGATGCTGAAAATCGTTTAAAATCAATGTTACATTGGGATGTGAACAACGGAATTGCTCGTAGATCTTGGGCAAGAAACGAAGAAGCTATTTTTGCTATAAAACGTGCAATGGAAGATGAACCTTTGTTAAAGGTTACATTACCAAATATAGTGGATGAAGAATTATTGTAAATAATATATCAAATTAAAAAAGCATCTCAATTGAGATGCTTTTTTAATTATTATTTCTCTACTTCATTATTTTGACTCATCTGATTAATTTTATCAATTTTCTCTTGAAGTTCTTTTGGAGTAAGTACTTTTTTAGGAATTAATTTAATAAAATCTGTAGACTTTTTCTCTTGACTAATCTCTTTCAAAAAATATCTTTTTTCCATCTTTCCACCACCCTCTTCAACTTTTTTAAACTTCTTAAATAATTCTACTACAACAAAGTTTTTGAACTGAAAATAATAAGGGCTTACCGTAATTCCATTCATTTTTGCTAACCAGATTTCGTAGTAAAACTCATCATTTTCGAAGATAAATTTCTTAGCTTGTAAACCTAAAATTTCTTTCATTTCCTTTGTAGGTTTCAAACCTTCTATCTTAATAGAATCCACCACATACGTATCACCATATTCAGCAAACTCATATGATTTATTATGTTCAAAATCGTTTAGTAACCAATTTGGTTCTGGATAAATTCGAACCGCATCATTCTGAGAGTTCTTTACTTTCTCTATTAATTTGACAAAAGAATAATTTTTAGAAGCTAACACTTCAAACTCATAAGATTCATTAAACGCGTTTACTATTTCTGGCAAAAAGTCTTTTGGTGTATTTTTCTTCATTTCATCATTGAAAATTGTTTCTTGGTGGATATCATACAAAAAACGATACGTATTTTCTTGTCCAAATAAATAAAAACTAATTCCAAAAAGAATGATGAATAAATGTTTTCTCATATTACTATTAATTTCCAAACAATTATATAAATAATAAGTATTTAACTCTTATAACAAAATCACAACTATGTATTAAAGTTTTAAATATAAATTTAACATTCAATCAATAATAAAAATTTACAAAACATTATTAATCTATGTTAATTAATACGTTACCAACTTCTTAACCTACATCAATATAATCAACTATTTAGCTTCGTAAATTTGTATAACAAAAATAAAAACATATAAAAAAATCATTATGAATACAAAAAATATAGAAATAGTTATCGCTCCAAGAGAACCTCACTTCGTTGGAGATGGGTTTAGAGTTCACAATTTTATTCCAAGTGGTTATCATTTAGATATGAGAAGAATGGATCCATTTATTATGTTAGATTACAATTCAAAATTTCATTTTCCAGCAACAGACAAACCAAAAGGTGTTGGTGTGCATCCACACCGTGGTTTCGAAACGGTTACTATTGCTTATCAAGGAAGCGTTTCTCATCATGATAGTTCTGGTGGAGGAGGAACAATTCATCAAGGAGATGTACAATGGATGACAGCAGCTTCTGGTGTTTTACACAAAGAATATCATGCAGAAGAATTTTATAAACAAGGTGGAATTTTTCAAATGGTTCAATTATGGGTAAACCTTCCTGCAAAGGATAAAATGAGCACTCCAAAATATCAGGCGATCGAACATAAAGATATTCCTACTGTAGAAGTTGAAAATGGTTTTATCGAAGTTATTGCTGGGGAATACAACCAAACAAAAGGTGCTGCATCTACCTTTTCTCCTGTTAATATGCTGAATGCAAAATTGAATGAAGGCGGAAAAGCGAATTTTAGTTTTCCTGCAAATTACAATACCGTTTTATTGGTTATTGAAGGTGAGGTGAAAGTAAATGAACAAGAAATTGTTCCAACAGATCATTTATTATTATTTACTAACGAAGGAGAAGATTTTACAATCGAAGCAACTGAAAATAGCATTGTACTAATTTTGAGTGGAGAACCTCTAAATGAACCAATCGCTTCTTATGGTCCTTTTGTGATGAATACACAAGAGCAAATTCGCGAAGCTTTTGAGGATTTTAATAACGGAAAATTTGGTACTTTAGAAGATTAATAAACAACTTCAAAAATAAAACTGATGGAAATTAAACAAATTGATGATAAAAAAAATGGAGCTTTTGTCGTTTTAGATGGCGATAAAAAAGCTGGAGAAATGACATATGTTTGGGCTGGTGATGATAAAATTATTATCGATCATACAGAAGTTGACGAAGCTTATGGCGGACAAGGTTTAGGAAAAAAAGCTTTATTAGCCTTGGTTGAATGGACAAGAAATAATAATATAAAAGTAATTCCTTTATGTCCTTTCGCAAAAGCGCAGTTTGATAAAAATCCAGAAATTAAAGACGTTTTATCATAAAGTTTTCTCTTAAAAATACAAAAGGAACTCGAATCGAGTTCCTTTTGTATTTCTTAATATCCCACTGCTTTGTCATCTCCTCTTGGATCTGCACCAGCTTGATATGTTCCGTTAGTGTTGACCAAAATTCCTTCCACACGCCCGTAAGGTTTACGTTCTTTCAATGTATAACCTTTTTGTTTTAACGATTCACGAACGTTTTCTGAAATTGCATTTGGCTCATAATCGATTTGGTCTGGCAACCATTGATGATGAAATCTTGGTGCTGCAACAGCTTCTTGCATCGTCATTCCGAAATCAACAACATTCAAGATGGCTTGAAAAACTGACGTTATAATTGTAGAGCCACCTGGCGTTCCCACAACCATAAACAATTTACCATCTTTCTCTAAAATAGAAGGCGTCATCGAACTTAACATTCTTTTCGAAGGTTCAATCGCATTAGCTTTTCCTCCAACTAAACCATATAAATTTGGTGTACCTGGTTTTACAGAAAAATCATCCATTTCATCATTCAACAAAAATCCTGCACCTTCTACTACAACCAAAGATCCATAGGAATTATTCAAAGTAGTCGTTACAGAAGCCGCATTTCCATCTTTGTCAACAATTACATAATGCGTTGTTTCCATTGACTCTTTACCAATTATTTCTCCCGCTTTAATTGCTGAACTTGGTGTTGCTTTATCAAACGAAAAATCTTTCATTCGATTTACATTATAACTTTTATCCAACAATTGTTTTTGCGGAACTTTTATAAAATCTGGATCACCTAAATGCTCTGCGCGATCAGCATAAACGCGACGCTCTGCTTCTACCATCACTTGAATTGTAGAATCTGCTTGAAATCCCCATTTGTTGATTGGATAATCTTCGATTGATTGAAATAACGAAACCAATGCAATTCCTCCACTTGAAGGCGGCGGCATCGAAATTACTTTAAGACCTTTATAATTTCCCGAAACTGGCGTTCTCCAAACCGATTGATATTGTTTTAAATCTTCGTGCGAAATAATTCCGTTTCCGCGTTTCATTTCTTTCACTATTAAATCAGCCGTTTTTCCTTCATAAAAACCAGCACGACCTTTTTGTTGAATTAATTTTAATGTATTTGCTAATTCTTTTTGAACCAACAAATCTCCTTCTTTCCAAGATGATTTAGACGTTAAAGCATTCGTTTTTGAATTATATTTTACAAAATCATTATGCTTATTTGTCAGTTCGCTCGCTTGTTGTTTTGTTATTTTAAATCCTTTTTGAGCTAAACTAATAGCCGGCTGAACTAATTCTTTCCAATTTAATTTCCCATATTTTTCGTGCGCTTTCACCATTCCATCTACAGTTCCAGGTACTCCTGCAGCAAATTGTCCATACAAACTAAGATCAGTAATTGCATTGCCATTTTTGTCCCAATACATATCTTCACTTGCTTTTAAAGGTGCTTTTTCACGATAATCTAACGCATCTGTTTTTCCTTTTGCATCACGATAAACCAAAAATCCACCGCCACCAATATTTCCTGCATTTGGATAAACAACCGCCAACGCAAACTGAACTGCAATAGCAGCATCAATCGCATTTCCACCTTTTTTCAGAATTTCAACTCCAACTTTTGAAGCTTCGGGATGAGCTGTTACAACAGCTCCATTTTTGTAAGATTCTTGCGCATTCAACTGAATAATCGCGAAGAATGAAACTATAATAAATGATATTTTTTTCATAAAATCGATTTAAACAAAATACCAAACCTTCATCAATTACGACAAAGATTTGGTAAAACATATAAACTATTTAAATTATAAACTTAATGATAAACGAGCGAAAGCAAAACGTCCTCCAGTTCCGAATTGTTGTCCAGTACGTGAATACACGAAATATCCTGCTCCTCTATTTCCTCCAATTTTCGTTTCATCAGGATAGATATCAAACAAATTATTTGCACCAATTGTTAACGAAATATTTTTGTTGAAAGCATAACCAAAACTCAAATCTGTTACAACTTTTCCGCTAAATGTTTGCGAATCTGCCACCGTATTTGTCGCTGCATCAACTTCTCCAAAATACACGTTTCTTAAGTAAACATTCCATTTATCCAATGAATAATTCAAGGATAAATTAATTTTTGTACGAGGTATAGCCGATTCTAAATAAATACGACTTGAACGATCAAAATAAGTAGACTCTTTTCCTTTTAATAAATCCGAAGCATGAACGTCGCCCACAACATTTGTTTTACTAAAAGTCGCCGATAAATCTCCACGTAATTTCCCTGCTCCCAAACGATCTTGATACGTCAAAACTACATCTATTCCTTTGGTTTCAGTATCAATTGCATTTGCGAAGAAACGCGCCGAAGTTGCATTTGCTTGTTGCAATAATTCGTAAATCTCTTTGTCTTGAGCTGATGCATTTGCTGCATTGCTTCCTGTGAAAGATCCTGTGTAAATGATTCGGTCATCAATTCTGATAAAATATCCATCAACACTCAATTTGAATTTTCCCCAATTTGCCGTTGCTCCAGCCGAAACTGATTTCGATTTTTCTTCGTTCAATTGTGGAATTCCTAATAATTTTGCAGCACGACTATCATTTGTAAAAGTTCCTGAATTAGAAATTGCTCCATCTAAGAATAAACTTGAAGTTGCGCTAAAGTATAATTGATGCAAAGATGGTGCTCTAAATCCTGTACTTGCAGCGGCTCTCAACACATAGTTTCCTAATTTGTATCGAGTCGAAATTTTTCCATTTAACGTTGATCCAAAATCTGAATAATCTTCGTAACGTAACGCAGCAGCTACTAAGAAATCTTTCGTAAAATTGAATTCAGTATCTAAATACCCCGCAACAGAATGACGATTTGCATTGACTTCGTTCGCTGGTAAAAATCCAGGAAAAGCTTGCGCTCCGCCTGCTAAAGCAGTACCATTTGCAGCAAATAAAGTATTGATATTTCCGTTAAAATCTTGAACATAAATTGGCTTTCCATTTCCGTCTACGCCAATTTGACGAACTTTACCATAATTCGCATAAGATGATTCTTCACCTCCTACAATTTGATAATTCTCATAACGAAATTCTGCACCAAACGCGACATTAATTCCAGCTAAAACATCATCAAAAAAACGCGTAAAATCTAGGTTGGTTGTATTCTGCGTAAAACGATATCCACCAGCTTCAAAAGATGTTGGCGAAGATTCTTTCATCGATGCGTTAACTGTATTTTTGACTCCAAAATCGATGGTATTATTTCCGTATGTGTTCGAAAAATCAACTTTCCAACCATTAATTTCACTACGAATTCCCGCTGCTAAAGAGCGATCGTAATTATTAGTTTGAATTAATGGTAAAAATCCATTTGGATAAATTGACGCTACTGTTTGATGTAACTGAGCAGGCTGACGACGAAAAGCCGCCGATTCACCCAAACGATAATTTAATCCTCCAAATGCATAAATTTCGGTTTTATCTGAAACTGGAAAAAGTGAATTAATAAAAATTGATCCTCCTTCATTTTTTGATTGTCCAATGCGCGAAACATAATCAGCACGCGTTTCTCCACGACGCGCTAATTCTTCCTCTGTAATATCTTTTCCAGTTGGATTTGGGTATAAATCTGGTCGATTATAATCTGAGAAAATTGTTCCTGTAAATTCTTTTTGACGATTGAATGGTTGACGCTTGTCGTAAGAACCTGCAACATTTACAAATCCTCCTTTTTCACCCACTTTTACACCATAATTTACATTCGCTTGAAAAGTTTCACCATCAAAATTATCTTCTGCATTTTTCGAAAGATTTCCTCCATACGAAATTGACGCACGTAGTTTATCTGTCGAATCTTCCAAGACAATATTAATCACACCTGCAATCGCATCAGAACCATATTGAGCAGCTGCTCCATCTCGAAGAATTTCAATTCTTTTAATTGCAGAAGTTGGAATTGCATTCAAATCTGTACCAACAGAACCTTTACCAAACGAACCATTAATATTAACCAATGATGTTGTATGACGACGCTTTCCGTTAATCAAAACCAATACTTGATCTGGTCCTAAACCACGCAAAGAAGCAGGATCTATATGATCTGTTCCGTCAGAAATAACTTGCGTATTCGAGCTAAAAGATGGCGCAACATAATTTAAGATTTGATTCAACGAAACTTGTCCTACATCTTTTGTCACCTCTTTAATATCTATCACATCAACTGGTGTTGAAGAATCTAATTGTGTACGTCCAACTGCACGTGAACCAATCAAAACGACTTCGCTAAGATCAGTATCCGAATTGATTGATTGCAAAAAGAAATCTAAAGAAATTTCATTTTCATCAAGTACATTAATCGTTTGCGTCGTTGTTGGCTCACCTATTTTTGAAACAATAATTTCATACTTCCCAGGCTCTAACGTTAATTGATATAAACCATCTGCATCTGTTGTCGTCGTTATATTCGTTCCTTTTACATTAACCGTTGCTTGATCGATTGGTCCATTTACATCTTCAACCGTACCTGTGACTTTAGTTTGAGCGAATAAAAATGTTCCGCCGAAAAGAGCAGTGAGAAAAAATATTTTTTTGAGTGAGTATAATTTCTTATTCATATTTACAATTTTAAAGTCTAGCAAATTTATAGATTTTATAGAATATAAAACAATCGTTTTTAAATAAAATAAAAGAAAAATTTAAATTAATGTTAAATAAAGATTCTATTCTAAAAATAAGATGAACAATAGAATATAGTTCTATATAACAAGTAGAGTATTGATTTTTATTAAATAAAATTTCATAAAAAAAGGAGCTCAAATTGAGCTCCTTTTTAAAATATTTGTTGAGAATTGATTATTTCAATTTCTTTTTAACCTCTACAGTTTCGTAAGCTTCGATAATATCACCTACTTGAATATCGTTGAAGTTTTTGATATTAAGACCACATTCGTAACCTTTACTAACTTCTTTCACGTCATCTTTGAAACGTTTCAATGAAGCTAATTCACCATCGTGGATCACAACTCCGTCTCGAATGATACGAATACTAGAGTTTCTGTAAACTTTACCGTCTAAGACCATACATCCAGCAATAGTACCAACTTTCGTTACTTTGAATGTTTCACGAACTTCAATATTACCTGTTACTTGCTCTTTCAACTCTGGAGATAACATACCTTCCATCGCTTCTTTAATCTCTTCGATCGCAGCATAGATAATTGAGTAAGTTCTAATTTCAACTTCTTCTTTTTCTGCAATATCACGAGCAGATCCACCAGGACGAACATTAAATCCGATAATAATCGCATCTGAAGCAGAAGCTAATAATACGTCAGATTCTGTAATTTGTCCAACTCCTTTGTGTAAGATGTTAACAATAATTTCTTCTGTCGAAAGTTTTTGTAAAGAGTCTGTTAATGCTTCTACAGAACCATCCACGTCCCCTTTCAAGATAATATTCAACTCTTTGAAATCTCCTAAAGCGATACGACGTCCAATCTCATCAAGTGTGATGTGTTTTTGTGTACGAATAGTTTGCTCACGTTGTAATTGATCTCTACGAGTTGCAATTTGTTTCGCTTCGCGTTCGTCTTCGTAAACTTTGAACTTATCACCTGCAGTTGGCGCGCCTGCTAATCCTAATATTGTAACTGGTGTTGATGGTCCAGCAACTTTGATATTGTTACCACGCTCATCTAACATTGCACGAACTTTACCATGATGAGATCCTGCTAATACATAATCTCCGATGTGTAATGTACCTGTTTGTACAATAATTGTCGAAACATATCCGCGTCCTTTGTCTAATGCAGCTTCTACAACTGTACCAGATGCTTTACGTTTTGGATTTGCTTTAAGGTCTAATACCTCAGCTTCTAATAATACTTTTTCTAATAAATCTTCTACTCCTAAACCAGATTTAGCCGAGATTTCTTGAGATTGGTAAGTCCCACCCCAGTCTTCAACTAATAAGTTCATTTGAGCTAATTGCTCTTTTACTTTTTCTGGATTAGCTGCTGGTTTATCAACTTTGTTGATTGCGAATACCATTGGTACTCCAGCTGCTTGAGCGTGAGAAATTGCTTCACGCGTTTGTGGCATGATTTGGTCATCGGCTGCAATCACAATAATTGCAATATCCGTTACCTGAGCACCACGAGCACGCATCGCTGTAAAAGCCTCGTGACCTGGTGTATCTAAGAATGCTACACGTTTACCACTAGGCAATGTTACGTTGTACGCACCAATATGTTGTGTAATACCTCCAGACTCACCAGCAATTACATTTGCTTTACGAATATAATCTAATAAAGATGTTTTACCGTGGTCAACGTGTCCCATTACAGTTACAATTGGCGCACGAGTTACTAAATCTTCTTCGTTATCGATTTCTTCTTCTTCAGTTGAGATTTCTTCTTCAGCATTAGCAAATACTGCTTCGAATCCAAAATCATCTGCAACTAATTGAATTGTATCCGCTTCAAGACGTTGGTTCATGGTAACCATGATTCCTAATGACATACATGCAGAGATAACTTCTGTAACAGAAACATCCATTAACGAAGCTAATTCGTTAACCGTTACAAATTCTGTTACGTGTAAAGTTTTGTCCATGTCCATTGCTTCTTGCTCTTGCTCAGCAAACTCACGTCTTTCTTTACGTTTATCTCTTCTGTGTTTAGCCCCTTTAGATCCTTTACCTTTGTTCGTAAGTTTATCTAAAGTGTCTTTAATTTGTTTTTTAACATCTTCGTCAGAAAGTTCTACTTGAGGAACTCTTGGCCCACGGTTGTTTCCACCTCTAAAGTTTCCACCACCTTGACGATTACCACCTTGGCGATTTCCACCTTGTCCTTGACCTCCTTGACGGTTGTTATTATTTCCTCCTCCGTGGTTGTTATTACCACCTTGGCGGTTATTATTATTTCCTCCTCCGTGATTGTTGTTACCACCTTGACGGTTGTTATTGTTTCCTCCGTTTTCTCCAGCTTTTGCTACATCTTCTGGTTTAACGTTTTTCTGGATACGTTTGCGCTTTTTCTTGTCAGCAGCGTTATTAGCACCTTTTTGATTCCCTTTTTTATCGTCAGTTTTTTTCTTATCAAATTTAGATAAGTCAATCTTTGCACCTGTAAAATTAGGTCCATCTAATTTTGTGTAGACAGTTTCAATTTTTTGAGGTTCAACTGCTGCTACTTCTTCAATTTCTTCTTTCTTCACTTCAGGCTTCGCTTCCGTTTTTATTTCAGGCTTTCTAACCTCTTCCACCTTTTTAGGTTCTTCTTTCTTCACCTCTTTTTTAACTTCCGCCTTCGGTGCTTCCGCCTTTTTAGGTTCTGCTTGCTCTTTTTTAGGAGCTGGAGAATCTTGCTTTTTAGGTTTACCTGTATTATTTATTTTATCAAGATCAATAACTTTTATCACTTTCGGTCCTTTCGGTTCCTCTTTTGATTCAGTTTTAGGTTCAGCTTTTGGTGCCTCCTCTTTCTTGATTTCTTCTTTCTTCACCTCTTCTTTTGCCGCAGATTTTTCTACTTTGGCTTTAGGTTTCAAAGCATCTAAGTCTATTTTTCCAACAGTCTTTGGTCCTTCCAATTCAACTTTCGTCGTTTCAATGATTTCAGGTTTCTTTTCTACTGGTTTTTCAGTTGCAGCTTTTGCCTCTGCTTCTTTTTTCTCAGCGGCTTTGATATCTGAAATTTTGTTAATGACTACTTCACCGGAAGCTTGCTTTTGTTTAGCATCAGATCGGAACTCATTAACTAAAATATCGTAAGTTGGCACGTCGATTTTAGAGTTCGGATTTTTTTCTACTGTTGTACCCTTCCCTTCTAAAAAATCAACAGCTCTATCTATTGATATATTTAATTCTTTTAATACTTTACTTAATCTTATTGTTTCCGACATATGAAGCTAATCTCTTATTTTAATGTTTGCAAATGTATGAATTGTTTATGACTTGAGTATGAATTAATCTTCAAACTCTTCTTTTAACACACGGATTACGTCTAAGATCGTCTCTTCTTCTAAATCCGTACGTTTAATTAAATCATCAACATCTTGTTCTAAAATACTTTTGGCAGTATCTAACCCGATAGCACTAAATGCATCGATTACCCATGCATCGATTTCGTCTGAGAATTCTGATAATTCTACGTCTTCGTCTTGGGCTCCTTCTCTGAAGATATCAATTTCCATTCCAACTAATTTAGAAGCTAAACGAACATTGTAACCTCCTTTACCAATTGCTTTCGAAACTTCGTCTGCATTTACGTAAACTAAGGCTTTGTTTTCTTCTTCATTAATTTCGATATTCGAAATTTTAGCTGGGCTTAAAGCACGTTGAATAAACAAACTCATGTTATTTGTGTAGTTAATTACGTCGATATTCTCGTTACGTAATTCGCGTACAATTGAATGGATACGAGATCCTTTCATTCCGACACAAGCTCCTACTGGATCGATACGATCATCGTAAGATTCTACTGCAACTTTTGCTTTGTCTCCAGGGATACGAACTACATTTTTGATTGTAATTAATCCGTCTAAAATTTCTGGAATTTCTTGTTCAAATAATTTCTCTAAGAATTTTGGTGATGTTCTAGATAAAATAATTTGAGGTTTTGCTCCTCTTAATTTTACGTCATCTACAACTGCACGTAATGTATCTCCTTTTCTGAAAAAATCTGATGGTATTTGATTTTCTTTTGGTAAAATCATTTCGTTTTGTTCATCATCCATAATAATCACTTGTTTGTGACGTACATAGTGGATTTCTCCCGAAACTACTTCTCCAATTAAACCTTTAAATTTCTCGTATAAATTAGAGTTATCATGCTCCATTACTTTAGAAACCAATGTTTGGCGTAATGTTAAAATCGCACGACGACCTAATGCTTCGATCGGAATTTTTTCCGATACTTCTTCACCTACTTCAAAATCTGGCTCAATTTTACGTGCTTCAGATAATTCGATATCTGTTGCGTCGTCTTCTGAGAAACCGTCTTCTACAACGATACGGTTGTGCCAAATCTCTAAGTCTCCTTTATCAGGATTTACAATAATATCAAAGTTATCATCTGTACCATATTTCTTTTTCAAAACACTTTTCAGGGTTTCTTCTAAGATTGCCATCAGCGTAATACGGTCGATGTTCTTATCGTCTTTAAAATCTCCAAAAGATTCAATTAATGCAAGATTGTCCATTAAACTTTAATTTTTTTAAAAGGTGACTTTTATAATCGCTTTCTTAATGTCAGCGTAATTTATTTTTTCTTCGTGTTCTACTGTAATTTTTCCTTTTCCTACAGGTTTTGGTTCGCGTGCTTCCCAAAAAATTGTAACACCTTCTTCATCGGCTTCTACAATTTCGCCTTCCATCACTTTGTCATTTAATGTAGCTTCTAAAGTTCTTCCTACATTTTTAGCAAATTGACGTGGCATGGTTAGGTTACTTCCTACACCAGGAGAGTAAACCTCTAATGCAAAATCACATTCTTCTCTATCAAGATTATGCTCTACATGTCGGCTTATTCTTACAATTTCTTCGACTGAAAGACCTTCGTCTCCATCTGCTAAAATTACAATTTTATCATCTGGAGTGATTTTCCAATCGATAAGAAACAATGACGGATTTTCCGCAATTGCTTCGTCTATCAGCTGTTTTACTTTACTTGAATCCATATACAACGAAAAAGAGAGCTATAACCAGCCCTCCTCCATTTATTCCTTTAAATTCTTTGCAAATATAGGTCATTTTTTTTTATTGACCTAATTTCAACCATTTAATCTGATTAATTCATCAATTGATATACAAATATTCCGATAAATATTAACGTTAATATAATGTCGTAACCTGTTGTTAAAATAAATCCTACAAAAGATCCGAAAGCAGATTTTAATGCAACTTTAGGCGAAGCCGCAGTAAAAATTAATTCGCCTAATAATGCTCCCAAAAAAGGACCTACGATAAAACCAATTGGTGGAAAAAATAATCCGATAATTAATCCGATAATAGATCCCCAAATTCCATATTTTGTTCCACCTAATTTTTTGGTCATGTAAGCTGGTAATAAATAATCTAAAAGCGCACCTAATAACACAAAAAGTCCTGCAATAATTATCGTTCCCCAATTGTAACTACAATCCCCACTGAATTTGAAAACCAATAATCCGACCAATGCCAAAGGTGCTCCTGGTAAAACTGGCAAAACAGTTCCGACCAAACCAACAACCAATAAAATTCCACTAATAAGATTTAGTATACTATCGTTATCCATTATTTTAGTATTTTTAAAACTGTAACTTTGCACAAACAAATCTATTTAAACTCAATTAACAGCTTATGCAAGATAAATCTTTTTATGAAGAATTTTCTGATGGTGTAAAATTTTTTTTCAATCAATATTTCAAAATTGATTTGTCTGAAAATCTTTTTAATTTCTTAGAAATTGTCTCTTGGATAGCTATTCTTTTTGTGTTAGATTTTGTGCTAAGAGCTATTATTCTTCCGCTTCTAAAAAAACTGAAAAATTTCACCGAAAACGATTGGTTGAAGTTTTTGTACAAAAACAAAGTCTTTGTTTCAGCTATTCATCTCATTCCAATCAGTTTTGCATTAAGCATGAATGTTATTTTGTTCAAGAATGAAGGAAATATTTTTCATGTTGTTCAACGCATTACACAACTTATTTCATTAATCGTTTTTACGCAACTTATTTTCCGAGTTATCAATACAATTATTGATGTGTACAACGAAGAAAATAGTTATACAACAATTGGAGTGCGAACTTTTGGACAAATGTTGAAGTTTATTATCACATTTTTTGCGATTATTTCTGGAATAATGATTTTGTTTACGGTTGATAAAAACACAATTATTACCGTTCTCGGAGCTTTAACCGCAGCTGTTTTATTGATTTTTCGTGATGCAATTTTCGGATTTGTTTCTGGTTTGCAAATCTCCTATTCTAAAATTGTAAAAGTTGGCGATTGGATTACCGTTTCCAAAGGCGATATTGAAGGAACAGTAAAAGAAATTAACATCAATTTGGTGAAAATTGAGAAGTTTGATAAATCTATTGCAACGGTTCCAACTGTAGATTTGGTATCGTCTCAGGTAACCAATCATATGGCGATGTTGGCAACTGAAACACGTCAAATAAAACGTTCTGTTTCGTTTAATGTAAATTCGTTTCAGTTTTGTAACGAAGAAATGTTAAATCGTTTCAAAAATATTACTTTAATTCATCATTATATTCAACAAAAACGTCACGAAATCTCTATCTATAATCAAAACATTGAAAATTCTGATTTAGATATTAATGGTAAAAACTTAACCAATATTGGTGTTTTTAGAATTTATGTTGAACATTATTTAAAAAGTTTGAAAACAGTTTCGCAAAATGATCCAATTATCGTAAAACAATTACCTGTTTCTCCGCTTGGAATGCCCTTAGAAATTGGATGTTTTACAACTTCGGCAAGCAATTTGGAGTTTGAAAGAATTCAGTCTGATATTTTCGATCATTTGTTAACAGCTTGTCGTAAATTTGACTTAGAAATTATGCAAAGCATTTCGCTTTCTGATATAAAAAAATTATAATATAAAATCATGACTAAATTAAGTGTTAATATAAATAAAATTGCTACAATTCGTAATGCGCGTGGTGGAAATACGCCAAATCTTGTAGAAGCGGCAATCAAAATTCAGGAATTCGGAGGACAAGGAATTACGATTCATCCGCGTCCAGACGAACGTCATATTCGTTACCAAGATGTCTACGATTTGAAACCTGTTGTAACAACTGAATTTAATATTGAAGGAAAACCGATTGATAGTTTTATGGAATTGGTTTTAAACTCAAAACCAGAACAAGTTACCTTGGTTCCTGATGCAGAAGATGCGATTACATCAAACGCTGGTTGGGATACAATCAAACATTTTGATTATTTAACAGATGTGATTAAAACGTTTAAAGATGCTGGAATCAGAACTTCTATTTTCTTAGATCCAAATCCTGCTTTAATTGAAAGTGCTGCGAAAACTGGTGCTAATCGAATCGAGTTGTACACAGAAGAATTTGCGACGCAATACGGTTTAGGAAATCTTGACGCAATTCTTCCTTATAAAGAAACGGCAAAATTAGCAATCGAAAATGGATTGGCTGTAAATGCTGGACACGATTTGAGTTTAGATAATATTGAATATTTTATTCGCGAAATTCCAACAATTGCAGAAGTTTCTATTGGTCACGCGTTAATTTCTGAAGCTCTATATTTAGGTTTAGAAAATACGATACAAGCGTATTTACGTAAAATTGAATTAGCAAATTTGTAAAAAATGGCAGAAATCTTACATAGTAAAATTGTTGGTTCTGGTGAAAAACATTTATTGGTTTTTCATGGATTATTCGGGCAATTGGATAATTGGAGCACATTAGGAAAACATTTTGGTGAATATTTTACGACACATTTGATTGATTTGCGCAATCATGGACGTAGCTTTCATAGCGAAGATTCTTCTTTGGAAGCGATGACGCAAGATATCGTGAATTATATGGATGCAAATTCTATCGAAAAAGCACATTTGTTGGGACATTCTCTTGGCGGAAGAATTGTGATTGATTTTGCAATGACTCATCAAAATAGATTAGATCATTTGATTGTTGCGGATATGGCGCCTAAAGCTTATCAACCTCATCATAATGCAATTTTCAAAGCATTGAAATCTGTCAATTTTGATCAAGTTGAAACTCGAAAAGATGTAGAAACGACTTTAGAACAATATATTCCTGAAATTGGTGTGCGACAATTTTTGTTGAAAAACGTGTATCATGCCGAGAATGGAAAATATGCTTTTCGATTCAATTTAGCTATTTTGGAGAAATTTTACCAAGAGATGATTGGTTCTGAATTGTTAAAAGGCAAATTTGATGGTCCAACTTTATTTTTGGGTGGTGCAAATTCTAATTACATTATGCCAGAAGATGAAATGATTATCAAAGAGCGTTTTCCAAATGCGGAAATCAAGAAAATTGCAAATGCAGGACATTGGTTACATGCCGAAAATCCGAAAGATTTTACAGCAGAAGTTTTAGATTTCTTGTTGAATAAATAAAAACAAAAAAGCGAAATTCTAAATTTGAATTTCGCTTTTTTTATATCAGATTATCATTCCAAGTTTATCGAGAAATCTATTCTTTAAATCAATTTATTTTCTCTCAACAACGACCAATAAATCATAGTTGAATCTCGACTCAATTCAGTGAAATTTAGTTTTGTCAAAAGTTTCGTTGAACCAATATTTTCTATCAAACAACAAGCGGTTACTTCTTCCAAAGTTTCTTTTGTAAATGCCCAATTTATCAATTCCGCAGCTGCTTCAACGGCAAAACCTTGTTTTCTTTCTGCTTCGATAATTCCATAACCAATATCACAACTTCTTCCAACAAAATTATAACCTTTAAAACCAATGTCACCAATTATTTCTCGTGTTGATTTCTTGATAATCATCCACGATTCGAAACCTGTTGGTGCGTCAACTTTAGACAAGTTTACAATAATTCGAGGCAATGTTTCGATTACATCTGCATCTGGCCAACCTTTTCCTCTAACTAAATTTAATTGCTCTAATTCGGTATAATTATTCTGTAATATATTTTCGCAAATGGAAATCGTGAACGGCATCAAAATTAATCGTTCGCTACACAATTCCGTTACTTGTAAACTTTCTAAATGCATAATTGATGAAATTTTATAACTTCAAAATGTATCAACTCATCTTTCATTAATTTTTGAGAAGAATAAATCAACAATTCAATGTTTTTGAATGTAAATCTTACCAAATAATCTCTTCCCTGAAATTTTGATGAAATTACTTTTCCTTCAAATTTTCCATTTTCAGAAATTGTAATTTCTTCTGGATAAATCACAATTTTAGACGAATCAATTCCTAAATCTTGCGAATCATCCAACACATTTACATAACCAAAAAGTTTGGCCACATAAGCTGTTGCAGGAGAATTTCGCACATTCTCGACCTCATCAAACTGAATCATTTTTCCGTTTTGCAAAACTAAAATTTTATCCGAAGTATAAAAAGCATCATTCAAATCATGCGTTGTAAAAATCACTGTAATTTGATGCACCTTGCACCAATCCATAATTTTTTCTCGAATGGTTAATTTTAATGTTTGATCTAAATTAGAAAAAGGTTCATCCAACAACAAAATTTCGGGTTGTTGTGCCAAAGCTCGCGCAATAGACACACGCTGTCGTTGACCTCCACTCAGTTTATTTGGAAAAATATGTTTAAAGTCTAACATTTCAACCACCATTAACGCTTCGTCAATTTGTTGTTGCTTAAGTTCTAAATCAAAATTGCTTAAGAATTTTCCGACATTTTCACCAACAGTCACAAAATCTAACAAATCATAATCTTGCGCTACGTATTTCATCATTTTATGACCTGGAATCAAATTATAAGCAGGACCACGTAATATCTTAGTATGATAGTAAATTTCTCCTTCTTTAAAATCTAGCAAACCATAAATCAATTTCAGTAAAGTTGATTTTCCACTTCCACTTTCCCCAATAATACTTATCACTTCGCCTTTGTTAACTGCAAAATTGATGTTATCGAGTACTTTTTCTTCGAAATCTGGATAATTATAACTGAGTTGTTTTACGTTTAGCACGATTGAATAATTTTTCTTATGTTTGGCTAAGGTATTAGATTTATTCAATATGAAATAATTGTTTAATTATTTCATTTATTGATATAAATCAATATCAACTATTAATTTATATTATAGTTTTGTAAAAGAAAAAATTAAAAAAAGCAATATGAAAAAATTATTCTTAGGATTGGCTGTTGTTTCTGCTGTTACATTAACTTCTTGTGGAGGAAAAACTGAAACTAAAGCTGCAACTGAAGCTCAAGAAGGAGCAACATCAACTGAAGGAGCTGCAGAATATGCTGTTGATACGACTGCATCTGTTGTAAATTGGAAAGGTGGAAAAACTTTTGACGATATCAACAAACCAGAAGAAGGTCACTACGGAGTTGTAAAATTAAAAGAAGGTTCTGTAAAAGTACACGATGGAGTTTTAGAATCAGGGAAATTTGTTGCTGATTTTGCTTCTTTCGAATCTAAAGATTTAGATGCTGATGCAGAAAGCAAAGGAAAATTAGACGGACACTTAAAATCTGCTGATTTCTTAGACGTTGAAAAATTCCCAACTGCAACTTTCGAAATTACAGGAGTTAAAGCTTTAGAAGGTGGAGATTACAATTCAGAAATTTCTGGAAACTTAGATTTCCGTGGAGTTCCTAAAAATGTTACTTTCAAAGCTAATGTAACTGTTGATGCGAATGGTGTAACAATCAAATCTGAAGAATTCGGAATTAACCGTAAAGATTTCGGAATTGCATTCGTAGGTGCTGGAGGTTCTATCATAAAAGACGAAGTTTTATTACAAGTAGATTTATCAGCTAAACCAGCTGCTGCAACTGAAGAAGCTGCAAAATAATCGAATTGAATATTCATAAAATAATAGAAGCCATTTATCTTAGATAGATGGCTTTTTTGTTTTAGAGGCGAAAAAATATAATTTCTCTCATTTTTTTTGTGATAATTAATTGAACTTAATTATATTCGTACTCATAATTAATAACATACATTAACAAAACAATGAAAACAATTAAGTTCTTCCATCCGGATGAAACATTTAATTATAATATTGAAAAATCGTTATGCAAAGTCGTTTTTCAAGGAAATAAAAAATGTTTGTTGGTCGAAATACATTCGACTGATGACTTAGAACACGTAGAAGGCGATTCGTTACAAAACGATTTTCCTCAACTTTCTTTATTTATTGATGATTTTCCTTTGGACGTAGAATCTGTAGAAGAATTAAACGGTAAAAAAGTTTCTATTCCTTACGGTTTTGCCGAGGAAGAAGACGAAGAAGGTGAAACTGTGGAAGTATATTACACAACGTTGAATGTTTCGGAAGAAGATTACGAAACAGTAAACAACGAATTAACTTTTAGTGTAAACGATAAAGGAATTTTGACCTTGAACTGGAAAGGTGAAGTGCAAGATTTTGTAGAAGAATCTGAAAAAGATATTCCTTTCGAAATAGAATGTACATTTGAAGAATTCGAATTCACAGAAGACGATTTTGAATAAAAAAAATACAACAAAAACCTCTCAATTTAGAGAGGTTTTTTTAATCACTATAAATTATGAAAAAGTTTACTTTAACTCATCGATTATTACATTGGACAATCGGAATATCGATGATAATGCTTTTCTTAACTGGTTTTTTGAGAATGGAATGGATGAGCAAGAAAAATCTTTCTGCTTTAATTACCAATGAAGTTTCAAAAGAAGGTTTAAACATTTCTGACGCTACTTTAAAAACAATTGGAAGAAGTTCTTTAGAACCAATGTGGCAATGGCACGAAATATTTGCTTATATCGCTTTAGGTCTTTTTGCTGCCCGAATTGTTTATATGCTGATAAAGGGAATCCGATTTCCTAATCCCTTGAAAAGTCATTCAACATCCGAAAAGTTTCAGGGAATAATTTATATGATTTTCTATTTATTAATGCTAATTAATATTGTGACAGGATTTTATTTAATGTGGGGAAATGGAACTTACAAAGACCCAATGGAAGAACTGCATAAAACTGCAATTTATTGGTTTCCTATCTTTTTTCTTATTCATCTCATTGGAGTTATTATCGATGAAGTCAATAAAAATTCTGGAATTGTTTCTAAAATGATAAATGGTAAAGATTAAAAATAGAAAAAGACACTTTATAAAGTGTCTTTTTTATTTAAACATTTGATATATTTTATCTTTTTCGTAACCTTCGATAGTTACTTTTTGATCAGTACTATAAAATGTATATTCTCTACGATTATCCGTATCTATAATATAATTCGGAAAAGATTTATTTGGTCTTTGCATTCTTGCTTCTTTGAGATTTTTTCGATCTTTGTTAGAAATCAAAAAAGTCTTTTTATCAAGAATCAAAAAGTAATATTCTTTTTCTAAGGAATAATAGCTGCTTGATGATTTTACAGTTAAGATTAATTTATTATCCATTACTTGATAAGTTCCTTCAGCAAAATCATAATTAGCATTATTGATTTCTTTACCGTTTTTATCTAACTCTACAATACAGTTATAAAAAACCGACTTGTATTTGAATTGTTGATTATTAAACAATTTCAATTCAAAGTTGCTATGTTTAAAGATTAAAGGAGTGGTCAATACTAATTTATCTTGCGCTTTTGTACTAATTGCAAGGAAAAATAATAATCCAACCAATAATTTATTCCACAAATTCATATAACTGATTAACAATTATATAAATTTAAAGAAAATTATCTTCCTTTCATAAAAATCCAAGCTAATAAACCCCAACCGATAATCATGAATAATCCTCCAAGTGGCGTAATTGGTCCTAAAAATTTAAGGTTTGCATTCCAATGTTCTGCGAATGACAACAAATAGATACTTACAGAAAAAACAAATGTTCCGGCAATTAAACACCAAGCAGCAGAACGTTCTAATAAATTATTAAATTGAAAATACATTCCAACAGCTAACAAAACAATTGCGTGATACATTTGGTAACGTACCCCAACTTCAAAACTTGCTAATTTTTCTGCAGGCAAAATTTTCTTGAACGCATGAGCTCCGAAAGCACCTAATATAACCGCCGTCATTCCGTATAATGAAGCGATTGTCAACACAAGATTTTTCATAAATTATCTCTTTTTATTTTATTCAGATTTCTTTTTTCCTGCCACAAAATCTTTCAAATAATATGGCTCGAAATACGCAACATCTTCAAATGATTTTTGATTAAACTTTTCTTCCGCAACACGAATCATATCTTTTGCCGATGGAAAAGTTTGTATAAACGTAGCATCTAAATGCGCTAAAACTTCTTGACATTTTTCTGCTCCATCACCCACAAAAATAATTTTATTTCCTTTCAATTCTTCAAAAGAAGTTTCATCGATTACTTTAGCTTCTGTTTCTGTTAACTGATTTCCTTGCTTATCAAACAAAGCTGTATAGACTTCCATTCGTCTTGCATCAATCATCGGAATGATATAATCGACCTCTTGATTCAATTGTGATTCCGCCAAAATTTGCAACGAATTAATCGCCATCAATGGAATATCAGAACCATATGCAAAACCTTTAGCAGACGAAACGCCAATACGCAAACCTGTGTAAGAACCTGGACCTTTTGAAACACAAACCGCCTCGATATCTTTCCAATTTATTTGCGCACCTTCCACACACCAATCCACAAACTGATTCAGTTTTTCGCCATGTGCATAATTTTCATCACTTTCTTCAACCAAACATAGTTGAACGCCATCTTTAGCAATCGAAACCGAACAATTTTTTGTTGAAGTTTCTAAATTTAAGATTGTTGCCATGCTGCAAAGATACATCACGAAAGTTAGATGATTTATGTTTGATAAGATGATTTTCTATCGGAAATGGAGTTAATCCTGATAATTTTCTACGAAATGATAAAAAGTATTATTTGATTTATCGTATATAAGGATATTATAATGAGGATATTTCGCAATTTGATAATATTCTAATTCTCCTATATTATTAAATTCTGTAAAAAAATCAAGTTTATTATATATTTCAGGAAATTTACTCTTGATAAAATTTATTTTCTCTAAAATTGTAACTTCATTTGTTTTCATTAATTCATTATCCGAAATGTCAGCTTTATCTGTTTTCAAATCATTTAAAAATTTGAATAAATCATTTTTATCTGATTGATATTTAAAAAAGCATTGATAAAAACCTCCTAAAAAATCCATTTTAACCCCTTTTTGATTTTTAATTTCAAATATTAAACCTTTACCATAAACATCTCCTAATTTAATGGAATTAATAGCTGTAGTATTTTGAAATAGTTTGTCAATACCTTTTTTCCACACAACTTCAGTCGTAGTTGATGCTTTATTTTTTACTTTCTGAATAGTATTATCTTTAACCTCATCTATTTTTGAACACGATAAAAAACTGAATAAGAACAATAAAAATATATTTTTCATAAGCTTTATTTAACTTTTATTTCCCTTCCAACGTAATAGGAACGCCAGCATAGAAATCTAATACTTTTTGTTTGAAAATGTAGTTGTATTTCGCTTGCAACATTTGCGATTCTGCAACCATCATGTCATTACGCGAACGGTTAAAATCATATTGATTAATAACTCCAGCATTGTAAGATTTTTGCGCAAAATCGTATGAAATTTTCGCATATTTTACCGCTTCTTTCGATGATTCATATGACGCAAACGAACTATTTAATTCGAAATAAGCCGACTGAACGTTTTTCAACACATCTTGTTTCGATTGTAAAAGATCAACTTTTGCTAAATCCTCGTTGATTAATGCTTTCTGAATATTAATTTTATAGGAATATTGATTCCAAATTGGAATACTCACACCAACTCCAAAAACGCCTGTTACATTATGTCCTAATTGCTCTAATAATGCATCTTGACGTAATCTTTTATTGAAATATTGTAGATAATTCGTTCCGAAATTGAAACTTCCTGTCACTTTTGGAAATAATGAAGTTCGCGCGATTTGAGTTTCTTTCGCAGCAACATCAATTTGCAATTCGGCATGTTTTACAGAAGGCTGATTTTGATAAGCCGTTTCTACCACATCATCCAAATTATACAATTGAGACGTTACATTATCTGGAATTTTGACATCAGTTACAGCAAAATTTCGGTAATCATTTAATTGCAACAACATCGCTAAATTGAACAATGCACGCTCTATTTCGATTTGTGCATTTACCACTTCACGTGTATTTGTCGCGACTTCAGATTCAGATTGAGCAACAACAGATTGAGCTACTGAACCAGCTTTGAATTTCTTTTGATTTTGATCCAATAATTGTTTCGAAATAGTTAGATTTCCTACTGCAACTTGTTTCAATTCTTTGTTCAATAAAACCGCCAAATAATAATTTGCAACTTGTAACGAAATATCATTTATCGTCATCGCAGTTTGTACTTTCGACGCTTCTAATTCCAAAGCAGCTTTGTCTTTATTCAATTGAACAACTCCACCATTGTAAATATTGATGCTAGATTGTACGCCAAATGAATGCGCAAATTGATAATATCCCTTTTCTATTGTTGGATTATAAGTTCCGATAGTAAAGTTAGTATCTACATAACCCGAAACCGTTGGCAACCAAGCGTTATAGGTTAATTCTAAATTTTTATTAAAAATTTCTTGGTTGATGGTATTCTGTTGAACAGTCAAATTATTTTTCGAAGCATATTCAATACATTTTTCAATTGTCCATCCTTCTTGGGCAAACGAAGGAAGAGAAGTAATAAATAGTAAAGTAAAAAATAATTGTTTCATAGACTATTCTTGTCAGAAAATTAAAGATATAAAATAAGTCGAATTTCTAACCAAAATGTTACGAAATTCGACTTAAAGTTTTTATTTGGTTAAAATCTTAACCTTTAATTTTTGAAGCAATTGCGAATTCTTCTGCAAAAGCAGCGATTCTTTCTGCAACTTCTTTTTCCTCTGTTGCTCTTTCGTAAGAACTAGACATTGAAATTAAAATTTGGTGAAAGAAACGTTTCATATCATCTTGTGTCATTTCTTTTGTCCACAAATCGATACGCAAAGCCTCTTTTGCTTTATCATCCCAAACAGAAAGTAACATTGCTTTTGTTTCTTCGTGACTAATTCCACCGTCTGGTGCATTCCAAGTCATTTTTTCTGGTACGTGATTTTCGTCCAATTCAATCTCTACCGTAATATTTGTTGTTCTCATAACTTCTAATTATTAGTTTATTTCACAAAATGGTAAACTTTACCATCAATTGTTTTTGTTGTATAATTTGTTGAATTATTACTTTCTAAAGCTGGCTTATATTTAGAATCTTTGAAGATTTTTTGACCATCCATATCATCTAACAAAGCTTTCAATTCTACCTTCGGATTCTCTTTCATGTATTGGCGAATAATTTGCAAACCAATCCAAGCCGCAATTCTTCCTGGAGAATCTTGTTCTATTTCATTATTAAATTTTGAAAATGGACTAACTGCTAAAAAGCGTTTATCCAAAGAAGCATCTGAACTGAATACATAATTTTGCTCCACAAAAAAGTTCCAAATTTGACCTTCGTTCTCAATACACCACTGAATTTGTTCTGGCGTGTAACCAACTTTATATTCGTCTGGTGTATCTGTTAACAATGCATCTTGCAAAATCAATTTCTTCCCTTCATAAATCATTTTATCAATAAATAATTGATTTCTTGGGCTAAATGTTACCACATCATTCGCAATTGCATCAACAGCTTGAGAAGGCAAACGATTAAAATCTAAATTTGTGCGTAAATAACGTTCTACGCCAATGCTATCATATAATTTATTCTTTGACCCCAAATACGCATCCATCGCAATAAACATCAAGCCAGATTGCTGACTAAACATCACAGGATAATCTATATTTTGTAAACCTGATGAATAGGTATAAACCGTCGGAATTTTATATTCTGGAAAATAAAATTGGTAACGTTGAAACATCGGAGTTAACGATTCATTTAAGTTTTTAAAATCTCCAAAAACCTTTCGAGATTGTCCATAAATACTCAATTCTTCTTTATTACGACGTTGACTTTCCCATACATCATCCGCAGTTTTTGCATCAAAAAAGAAAGGATAATCTTTTCGTAAAGTCGCTAAAGGAATCGAATCGTTAAAAAAATCTTGGCTGATATCATGAATATTCAACTGAACATTTTGTTCTTTGACATCCACTTCCCACGATTTTTCTTTTTTGCACGCAGTAAATAAAATTAAACTCGCAAAAGCTAAGCCATATACAAATTTCATTGCTTGGTTATTTAGCTAACAAAAATAGTAAAATAATCTGTAGTATTTTCAACCCTAATTTTTTTCATAATCTGCTATCTTTGAAATAAATTATTAAACTATGCAAACTGAAAAAGTTGTAGAATATATTGTTTCTTGGTTGAAAGATTATTTGGAAACAGCGCACCAAAAAGGCTTTGTGATTGGAATTTCGGGCGGAATTGATTCGGCTGTAACCTCAACACTTTGTGCGATGACAGGCTCCCCTTTACTTAATTTGGAAATGCCAATTCATCAAGAAAAAAATCAAGCGGATAGAGCAAAACGTCATATTGAATGGTTAAAAAATAAGTTTTCGTCGCCAATCGATTCGATAGAAGTTGATTTAACCTCAACTTTTGATGCAATGGTTTTGGCTTTACCAGAAACGGAAACAACGGATAAAGTGAATTTAGCCTTGGCCAATACACGCTCTCGTTTGCGTATGACAACACTTTATTATTTTGCTGGTTTACACAATTATTTGGTTGCAGGAACAGGAAATAAAGTCGAAGATTTTGGCGTTGGTTTTTATACGAAATATGGTGATGGCGGTGTAGATCTTAGTCCAATTGCTGATTTGATGAAATCGGAAGTGTATAAAATTGCTGAGTTTTTAGGAGTTAATACAGATATTCAAAAAGCAAAACCAACAGATGGTTTGTTTGGTGATGATCGTTCGGATGAAGATCAATTAGGTGCAAATTACGATGAATTAGAATGGGCAATGAAAGCGAAAGAAGCTGGAAAAACTGCAAATGAATTTGAAGGTAGAGAAAAAGAAGTATTCGAGATTTATTCCAGATTAAATCGTATTAACCAACATAAAATGGTTCCAATTCCGATATGTGATATTCCTGAGGAGTTGATGAACTAAGCGGTAAGCACAATTAATTTTTTCAATATAAAAGCAAGCGAAAGGTTGCTTTTTTTTATTTTGATGTGATGTTGAAACGAGTTCAATATGACTTACGTATAAATGTCATTCTGAATAAAACGTTAGTAGAATGAAGAATCGAAGATTCCTCCTAACGTCGGAATGACATTTTCTTAGTTTACACTTGAATAAGTCAAAAAGATAAGAAAAACAAAAAACTCAGTAATACTACTGAGTTTTTTTATGTTGTAAATAATATGCTATTGCGATATATGCGAGGGAGATTCCGGATAAGTTTGCCATTAAATCGACAAAATCAAAACTACGATAAAGTGATGTTAAAATACCTTGCAAAATTTCGATAAGAAAACTTACCAAAAACGGAATTATCATCAAGCGCAGAGTTGTTATTTTGTATGCGACAAATAACAAAATCGTCATCATCCCAAACATTCCACAATGTACAATTTTATCTAAATTATCAATCTCCAAAAAGATTTCTAATTCTTTGATTGTGCTTAATTTCGAGAAATTTTCTTGTGGAAGTAGCGTCAGATAAAACACCAACGCTACATATGCAAAGAATATTATTTTTTTTGTCTTATGCACCAATTAATTCTCCGTAAGCAGCTGCGTCTAATAAAGCATCTAATTGAGAAGCATCTTCAATTTTTACTTTGATAATCCACCCTTTTCCGTAAGGATCAGTGTTGATTAATTCTGGCTCACCTTCTAATTCAGTGTTAAATTCTACAACTTCACCGCTAATTGGCATAAATAAGTCAGAAACTGTTTTTACTGCTTCTACTGTTCCAAATACTTCTTCTTGACCTAAAGTTTCTCCTTCTGTTTCTACGTCAACATAAACAATATCTCCTAACTCTCCTTGTGCGAAAGCTGTAATACCGATTGTTGCTACATCTCCTTCTACAGAAATCCACTCGTGATCTTTACTGTACTTTAAATTGTTTGGAATGCTCATAATGTTTGTTTTATTGTTTTTTTAATTTCCGAATGTAAAGGTAGCACTAAATCCGGCACGAATTTGAGAAATTGGAAAAGCTGTTGAAATTTTATATTTACTCATCATCTGATCCCAATAGAATCTCAAGTTCAAATTCTTACTTACGTTATAATCTGCCGTTATCTTAAACGTCATAATTCGCTGTCCACCTGTAATTTGCGAATCTCCATAAATACTTGTTGGTACGTTTGGATTTTGTACGTCATCAAAGTTATAAATTACTTTTCGAATTGTTGTTTGATTATCTCTTAATGAGAAATCTCCACGAATATTTAAGTCACCTTTGATTGTTTTCTGATTTCCTTGGTAACGAATCTTCATTTTGAAATCTTTGAAAATATACCCAAATCCAATAATATATTCAGATCCATAATCTTCTGTATACGTATAATTTGTTGTACTTAATGATAATAAACGATCTCTGTTATATTGTGCACGTAATTGCATACTGTTACGGAATGTTAAATCCACTCCCAATAATGGTGAAAATGATTCGATCATCGTAACCGCTCCATATAAATTCTGTGTATAGAAGTTTCCGTTTTCATCTTTACCAGTCACTTGTCCACCACCCATAATTCCTGTATCTAACATAAAGTTTGGATTGGACTGAATACCAGTTGTTGTATATGTCGAATTATATGAACTCGAAACCTCAACATTATCAAAATATTTATTAATAATTGGAACAGATTTCAATCCTGTGTACGTTACGCGCCAATTCGGAACTGGAATAGAACGATTGTACCCTAACTTAGACGAACCTGCATCTTTTCCTTGGACTGCCGCTAAAAAGGCTGGTAAAAGTACATCAGAACTTCTTGCATTAAATCCTTCATAATAACCCAATCCATCAACATTTCCACTACCTCTTTTCTGTGCTAAACGTCCAGAAATAGTTTTAGTATTTGTTAGGAATTGCTCAAAAATTGCATCTCCATCTTTGAAAGCTGTTTTGATATTAACAGTTGAAATATTAAGATTTGCTAATTCATCGATGTAAAGATTTTCGACTGCTAAATTAAATCCTGAATGATAAATACGACGATCTTTTGTGCGTTTTGCATTCAAATCAATTCGTAAATCTGGAATAGGCTCAATTAAAGCAGTTCCATTAAAATCAGAACCTTTTGTAATTTGATACGCATCTGTCATCAATTCATCACCAACAATCAATCCTCTTTCGACTAATTGTCGTTTGATATCGAATTGCGTTCCATAAACAAAACCTAAAGTTGGTCCATTTTTACCATCAACACCAAAGAAACCTGGCTCATACAATAATCCTGGAATTACAGCTCCATTTGTCTGATTATACGTAAAATTAGCACGCTTTAGTGATGATAAAACCATCCAACCATAATCTTTTGCTGTAAATTTATGTTTGAATTTATAAGCTGATTTCTTATTTGTACGACGTTTTTTAGCAAATAAATTTGTATAAACTGTATTCAACGAATCTATTTCTGCTCGACGTCCTTTTAAGATCGAATCGTAACGTTTATATCCTTTAAATTCTGGATAAAATTTTGCAAAATCTAAATCTCCCATCAAGTTGATCGAATTCGAGTTTTGAGCTGTACCTCTACCTAAATTCGCAATTCGTGTTGATGTAGAACCATCAGGATTTGTAACTTCTGTCTCAAAATTTCTGTAAGCTGTAGAAGTTGCAATCCAGTTATAATTCGAAGTAAATCCAGCTTCAACATTCATCCAATTTAAATATGGGAAGAATTTTAAAGGTAATTTATAATTCACCTGAAATTGTTGATCATACTGAACTGGACGTCCAATTGTGAACATATTTTGCCAAATCATATCTTGATCTGCACGCTGGAAAGTTGTTCCATCATTCAATGTCATTGTCGAAGATGTTAAATCTAAACGCAACGATTTTGTCAAATCAAAACCTAAATTATATTGCCAATTGAACAAGAAATTGTTACTATATGTCGGACGAATTAAACTCGATGAGCTTCCTCCACCTAAATATTGACTGATATCTCGATATTGTCTTTCACTGTAGGTACGCGCAATCTCTGTACGGAAAGAGAAACGTGTTGGCAAAGGATTCACATTAAATTCACGAATAAATTGTAAATATTTTCCTGATTCCTCTTTTGGTTGAACCGCACGCCATTTTTTGAAAGGCTCGTACGATTTTCCTCTAAATCCGTAATTATAATTAATCGACGCTCTTAATTGTTGGTTGATGTTATATTGCGTGTAAATATCACGGTAATAATTATCCGAATACATCATCGAAACTGAAAAGTTAGATGGATCATAGAAACGAACAGGGTTGTTGTTATTTGTTGATCTAACTTTTCGAATATTATTAAAAGCAAAACTTTTGAACTGCGTATAAGTACGAACAACTTTTTCTAATTCAGCTTTATTAGGCGCTTCATCAAAAATAATATCATTGTCTAATGGATTATATTTTGGATCGACAAAACTTTCCTGAATTGTAAAATCGAACGGAATTTCCATTCCCCATTTCTTTGGTAAGAATTTGTCTAATTTTACTTGTGCATTCAACGCATATTGTAATGATTCGTCCTGATTACGATTTGCAGGACCTTGATCTATCGCACCAAAACCTACAGAACTTGTGCTTCCAGAAACTTGTACATTCGCAAAATCACCTAAATTGAACTGCACATTTGCTGAAGCTGCATAACCACCTTGGTTATCAATTTCGCTTAAACGAAGTTCATTTACCCAAAGTAAAACTTCTTTATCAGACGGTCCAGAAGTGTTACGAACCCCAATCATAATTGAAGAGACATTACCCAATGTTGGACGACCTTTTACATAAACCGTTTTGTTTGGATTCTCTTGATCAAAAGCAAAATTGAAACGTTGCAATGTACTGAAACCATCAGCATCCCTTTGTTTTTTAGCATCTGTAAACAAATCTGTATTCAGATCGATAAAGTTTTCATCTGGCCAAACTGTGCTTTCTGTTGCAGAACTTTGTGGCGTATATTTCAACGGCATTTCATATTCATAGTAATTATCTGTATAATCACTACCTACACGAATAAATAATTTTGTACCATTATCAATCGCATTTGACGCTCTATCTAATAAGTTTTGAGCAGATACAAACATTTGCAACTTTTTGTATCGACGCAAATCTAAATTTGTATTCTTAAAAATAGCTTTTGAAGTACTTCCTGGTTTAAACTTCGCCTTCAATGTCATCGAAGCTTCGTTCTGAGATTGATATCCCGTTGTTCCTTGAGTTTGTTCACGATAAACTCCAGGAGGAATCATATAACGAGGACGATCTGTACCATTTCGTTCGATACTTACCTCACCAATTTCTAAATCATCAATATTTTTATCCTCCTCATAACCTTCTTGATTACTAATGATATAAGGATAAATGTTTTTTGTATAACGACGCCATTCAGAACGAACTAAATCAAAAGTACCAAAACGTAGAGTTGTTTCTTCCTCGAAACCTCGCATCACCATACGCATAAAACGAGCAGCTGTTAACACACTTTCTGCTTGTGCAATAGACGCATCATTGTTTAACTCTTCTACTCCATCTCCGTCAAGATCTAAATCAAAGTTATCAACAGGAATACGAACTTGATACCATTTTACATCATGTTTCGTTTTGTCAGGAAATTCTCCCTGAACCGTTTTTCTTGCAACAATAAATTTATTGTTTGGATCTTCTAACGTTTGACGGTTAATTTTTAATGTATACTGATTATAGTTTTCTGTCTGATCTAAATTGAAATCACCATTAATATCTTCTGTATCTGGCGTTAAAGATGATGCATGTAAAGGATTATCAGTTGAATTATTTCCTTGTGGATTTCTGAAATAACGGTAACGATCTTGAACCGTATTCCCGATTGATGCACCTCTAAAGCGATCATCTAAGAAGAATAAATAATTATCATTTGCAGGATCTAATTCTCCTGTCACTAAATTATTACTCGTAATTCCATAACGTTGCGCTTCTTCCTCATCTGTTAATCCATTATAACCCAAATCTTGTTGTTTTCGGGCAGCTCCATCCGTATCAAAAGCATATAAAATTGGATTTAACTGAGGTGTTAATCCCCATTTAGAAGCAACAGTCGCCGCACCATTTCCAGAATGAGGCAATCCATTTTCGTACATCATTTCGCCGTCTTTTAAGACGTCTTCTGAAACATTTCCTAAATGTACCAATAACTCTCCTTCTCCACCTTTTCCATCTGCATAAGGATCCATCATCCAAAACTCGATGTATTCCACATTCGAATCTTTGAAGTTAGAAACTGAAATAGGACGCATAATTGCTCCCCAGTTTTTCGTATCTACTGCATTTGGATTAACATTATAAGGTCCACGTTCTTGCGGATAGAATGTCATATCAAATGTGCTGATGTACGAATTTGTACCAGCCATTACATCACGTTGATCAAAAAGCTCTTTTAACTTAATGCGACGTGCCATGTGTGTTGACATTTGTTGATCTGTTAAAGGCGAACTTCCTCCCATACCATAAAAACGCGGATCAATAGAATACCATGATAACATACGACGACCATTGTTGAATGATAAATCGTCATTTTTCATTCCATTTGGGAAGAACGGGTGGTAACCAGAAGCAGAATATCCAGCAGGTTTTCCTGGTGTTGATCCAAATTTCCATGAACCAACATCTAATAAACTAATGCGCGATTGTGCATCTTCGAAATCGTCTATATAAGAATAACCTCCTGTCACTTTGTTCATTCCTGGCATCAAATAAGCCGCCTCTGCCTGAACACTAATGTTCGACATTTGGTCCGTTTTGATTCCCGGAATTTTATTTGTTAAACGAGTTAACCACTCAGCTTCTGAGTTATATTGTGTATTAAGTCCAACAATTGTGTTATTCACAGGTTCTGAACCAAATTGTGTTTTTTGCGTAACTGGACGTTCTTGGTAATTAATTAAAGTTCCGCCTAACATAAACTTATCACTAAATTTATGCTCGACATTAATTCCCATGAAACGTTTTTTCTGTAAATTAAATGTAGATTGATTTTCTAAAGAAACATTAATTGGTGCTCCAGAATTTTTCAATTGTTCATTAATGATTTTTACACGCCCCAACTGATAATCTACCGTATAATCTACGCCTTCCGTCAACGTTGCTCCACCAGAAGTTACTTTAACAGAACCTTGCGGCACATTGAAAGCGCCCAACGGAATACCATCTGTCACCGTTCCTTTGTAACGACCTTCTAACGTATAACGATTAGCTAATTTTTCGCCAGAAAGTGTATTTGGTAATTGACGATAAATTTGATTAAAAACATATTCTTCATTTTGACCTTTTAATTTATTGCTCAAATATTTACCAAAAGGTTCAACAGAAGTGAAAATAATATTTCCTCTTTCTGTATCAATTGTTAACCCTGGTTGAAAATCAAATAAACCATCACCTTTACTTCCGTCAGGATTTTGTTGTAATTGTCCGTTCGAATTTAATCTATCCATGTTCAGAACTTGAATTAACGATTGTTCTGAAACAGCAGAATTTGGTAAGTAATTTAATTTTCCAGAAGATTGTTCACCATTATCCTTGAAATTAATATTCATCAAAAAATCTTCACTCGAAACACCATAAGCATTTAACGAATAAATATTTTTCATCATCAAATCCCACATTGGCGAAGCCACATTAACTGCAGAATTTGGTTTGATTAATTTCGCAATAATTGGTTTATCTGTCTCGCTCGACATTTGTCCAACTTTGTATAATTTTGTCGGATCAGAGCTTAACGAATATTGAAACGAAACCGCTAATAAATCTTCACCATCAACCAAAGGCGTATTCAAGGAAATGTATCCTAATTTTGGATAGAAAGTGAATTCGGAAGCATCAAGTTTACGAACATTTTCGTTGACGATAAAGTTTTCTCCATCCTGAAATTGTTCTCCATTGAAAGAATATCCGTTCAAATAACTTCTTGCATCACTAATCTTAGTAAAACCTTGAGAATTAATCTCATTAAATAAGGCATTACTACTATTTTGAGGCGCTGTATCACCTTCTGCAATATCTCGCAAAGCGATAATAGAACGTCTATTCTGTTGATTCCCTCCAGATTTATCAACTTTCCAAACCTCAATATTACTGATATTGATATTACTGTTAACTGCAGGATAATTTGCTAACGCTCTATCGTAACTATTTCTAAAAAATTGACCTAAGAAAAAGTGTCTATTGTATTCATATTTTTCGGCAGCGACTTTAAAATCAGTCATCACACCGCCACCTTGAACCACAATATTTTTAGATTCCGAACGTTGTTCTGAAAAGACAGCCGATACATTTGTACGACCGAATTTAAGATCTGTTCTAACTCCAAAAAGTGATTGCGCACCTGTAATCAACGAAGTACTAAGCGGCATCGAAATATTACCAACCTCTATATTTTGTAGAATATCATCTTCTCCTCCAAATGGATCCAATTTATTCCCCAAAGCCTTTCTCCACTGAAGTTTCATTTGATTTTCGAAGCCAAAACCAGCTTGCGTATCATAATTCACTTTCATCTGAAGATTTTCTCCGACTTTACCCAAAATACTCAATTGCATACGTTGATTAAGATCCATTGTAAGCGTTTGACGGTTTTGTGGCAACAACATTGGGTTATCTATCTTTTGCAAGAAAACACCCAATTCTAAATTTGCATAACCTTGCGGAATCAATGAGATTTCTGATCCACCAAAAATAGTTTCGAAAGCTTTCGATTTCACCTTAAAACTTGGTAAAATACTTCCTTCTTTTTTTCCTTCCTTATCTCCAAAACGTTCTTCACGATAAAATTGATCGTTGGTTTGAGATTTTGTACGGAAATAATTTTTCATGTCTTGATTCTGAACCAAAGTCAGGTATTCTTGACGTGTCAAATAGATAGGTTCGGAAACTAAACTTGTTCCAATTTGAGGATATAAAATATACTGACGCTTTATCGCATCATATTGTACATCGTATTTTATTTGATTATCTAAAAACAATCCACCTTTTTGATCTCGGATAGGAAACTTAAGCGTATCACTTTCCTGAGCCATAACATCGCTCATAGTTCCCATTGCAAAAAGGAAACACAAAGCTGCTATAGTAGAGCCTTTACGAATAGTTTTTGGTTCGTTATGAATCTTCATTAAATTTTCTTCAAGGTTTCTTTTACTAAGAATTCCACGTCTGCATCTGGCTGATCTTGTAGGATTTTGTCCATAATTTTCTCTGCAGATTTTTTAGGAATTCCTAAAACTTCTAAAGCAGATAACGCTTCATTCTTAGATTTATTTTTAACCGAAGTAGAATTAACATCTAATATTAAATTTTGATCCAATTTATCTTTCAAGTCAATGATAATTCTTTGCGCTGTTTTAGCTCCAATTCCTTTTACACTTTGCAATAATCTGGCATCTTCTTGAGCGATTGCAGTTGCAATTTCTTTGGAAGAAAGTGTCGAAATAATCATCATTCCAGAAGCTGGACCAACACCGTTAACACTAATTAATTTCTGAAAAATTTCTCGTTCTAGTTTTGTTGCAAATCCATAAAGTATATGCGCATCTTCGCGAACGATCAAATGTGTAAAAATTGTAACCAATTCTTCGTGTTCTAAAGTAGAATATGTATTTAGTGAAATATTGACCCAATATCCGACCCCATTGCAATCTATTACAGCATTTGTTGGATAAATCTCGATTAATTTACCTCTTAATTGTGTTATCATTTTGACGTTTATTTAGTTACACTACATATAGTGATAACGTCAAAAATACGATTTATTTTGTAAGGATGAAAGTATTGATTTTAATGAAAGCCTTGTCAAGATTTAAATCTTAACAAGGCTTCAATTGATTTGAATTAAATATTTTGAGAAATCAATTTTTAGTTTTTTAACGCTTTAATTTTCTCAATCATTCTTTCGGCATTACCGTTGGTTCCGCCAAGGCTGATGGCTTTGTTGTACCATTCTAATGCCAAATCGTATTGCTTGTTAGTTAGATAAGCTTCGCCCAAACTATCAGCAACACTTGAGTTATTTGGAAACTCTTTTACAACCAATTGAAATATTTTTATCGACTCATTTATTTTGCCCGCTCGTAGAAATTCATAACCCAAAGTATTAAGTTCGATTGGATTTTCAAAACTATATTCTTTTTCGGAAGTATTTTTCAGTTGATAATAATTTTCAATCGCTTTATTGACGTCGGTTTGTGCTTCTTTTCTTAAAGCTTGGTAAACCGATTTTTTAGGAATTTCGAATGTTTTTCCTAGCATAATATCTCGAATGACATGTCCCAAATCCCAAACTTTATTCCGACTGTTGGATGCTAAAATGATAACGACATCGTTCTTCATATCATTTAACACCAAAGATTCAAATTTATAGGAAACACCGTTATGACGCTGCAACTCTTCATCTCTAAAATAATCTCCAAATGATCCACCTTGATGGTCTTTTGTGTAGGGATTATTCAATAATGTTTCAAAAGATTTTCTAGAAATTAAACGATTATGATTCATCGCATCAATCCATTTGTACATGTCATTAGTATCCAACCAAAGCCAACCGCTGACAAATTCCATTTCTGGACACCGAACATTATCCATATCATAGCAAGACGTTCGATTTTTATAACCAAATTTCGGATCAAACACGGAATTGTTCATTTTCAAAGGTTTTATAATATTTTTCGTAACAAAATCTTGGAAAGTCATTCTTGTTATCTTTTCAATAATTCTTCTTTGTAAAAAAACATTGCCGTTATCGTATCGGTAATCCTTTCCAGGTTCAAATAACAATGTATCTGTTTTTCTCAAAATCTTCCACGCTTCTTCATCGTTTTTCGGGACAATTAATCCATTTTCTATTCTGGGAATTCCGCTAGCATAATTAATCAAATGTCTGGTTGTTACTTTTTCCGACCATTTCGGCAAATCCAAATTATATTTCGAAATCGGGTCATCAAGCTTAAGTTGACCACGTTCTACCAACATCAAAATCGCAACTGCATTAAACTCCTTTGCAATAGAACCAAAATTGAAAATTGAATTTTTCGTTAAAGATTTTTTCTTCATTTCATCAATAAAGCCAAAGGGATTTTTGATAGATAATTTTTCCTTTTTTGGCAACCAAAACATTTCCATTGAACAAATCTTTTTCGTAGGATTTAGTCATTAGTTCATTAATTTGATTGATTTCTGTTTTTTGTTCAACCGGCTTTTGAGCTGAAAGAAAATTGGAGAATAAAATACTTCATGATATTAAGACAATTATTTTTTTCATTGTAATTATATTTTAAAAACTTTCTGCAAAGCTGATCTAAAAAGCGTTGATACACGACCGATTAAAAAAAATCGAACGCATTTTCAGCAAATAATTTTATTTTACAAAGCTTCCTTTCTGTAATCGGTTGGTGTTTTTCCTGTATATTTTTTGAAGGATGTATTAAACGAAGATTTGGAATTAAATCCAACTTGATACAAAATTTCCAAAACGGTCAACTCTTTTTGAGTGCAATCTTTTAGAATTTGTATGGCTTTTTTAATTCGATATTCATTTACAAAATCAAAAAAATGTTTGTCCATGTACAAATTAATCAAAGCCGATAAATCTTTCACAGGCATATTTAATTGCTCTGCCAAATTCTGAATCGTTAAAGATGAATCGAGATAAGGTTCATTTTTAACCATAAAATCTTTTAATGATTCTATTTGATTATTTTTTTCGACGTCGATTTCTAGTGTAGATTTTTGCTTTGGAATAGCTTCCTTAATCGGTTGCAAATTTTCATTAACTCCTCGGAAAAAATCAGGATTATTTAATGCGACAAATAGATACCAACAAGTACAAACAAAAAAAGAAAAACCATCTAGCATCACAATCCATTCCCTCAATTCGCCGAAACCGTAAGTGAAAGTAATCACCCATCTTATCAATACTAAAAAATGTACAACGTAATATAGAATGGTGATTTTGTAAAGCGCATTAAACTTAGAAATATCAGGATTTGCATAATTTTCGAAATAGACTGTTTTCGATTTTCGAATTACCAAAAATGAAGCAATAAAATAGATTTGAAAAAGAACTTCGAACAGAATATAAAAAAAATTCATTATCGGCGAATCATTCAACTCATTTATGAAACTAATTTTTCCAGCCCTATCTTGAAAATAAATTCCATATGCCATATACAAATTGAACGCAACGAATGGAATAGTGTGCCACAAATACTTCGGTTTTAAACGGAATTTGTTAAAACTAACCGACAAAACATAGAAATAAAATGTTGCTGGAGCCAAATAATTAAAACTCCAACGGAAAGCTTCTAGGTTGATGTAATTCACAGGAAAATCACGCATCAAAAACTTCAATCCATCTGCAGCAGTTGTAAAAAGAAAAAAAGCAAGTAAGCAATTTGAAAGTTTGTGCTTACTTTTTACAGTTACCAAAAACAAGGCAAGCACAAGAACAAGGAAAACTCCTATAAAAGCAGCGATTTCTTTAAAAGTAAATTGGTCCATTTTTGTAAAACAAAATTCAAAAATACTAACGCAATGATTCTTTAATTTTTATGCAATAAAGGTATTAATATTAGATTTAAAAACTTAAAATGTGAAATAAAAAACTCTTTTTCTTGTTGCGAATTATTTGAATAAAAAATGATAATCACATACAATGCTCATCCATTCCATTTAGCTGAAGTGCTTCTTTGGCTGGTGAAATGAAAGGAATGTTTAATTCTAATCCGCGAAGGATAAATAATACACCCAAAATAAGTGTGATAATTGGTAAGATTTTTAAGATAGTTTGACGTTGTTTCACTGATAAAAAATTACCAAATAAAACGGTGGCAAACATTAAAGGCAAGGTTCCAAGTCCGAAGAAGAACATGAATAGTGCACTTTTGTAAACTGATCCTAAACCAATGGCTGCTGTAAGTGAAGCGTAAACCATTCCGCAAGGTAAAAGTCCGTTTAATAGACCAACTATATAAAGAGAGGAAGAATCTTTCTTGATTAAGAATTTACCAAGAGAGAGTTTTACTTTTACCATCAAGGCGTTTACAGGACGAAGTTGCGTAGCACCATTTTCGTAAAATTTTGGAATCATGACCATAATAATCATCAAAACTCCAATCAAAATACTTAGATAATTTTGTAATCCAACAAATGAAAATGATTCGCCAATCAATCCTAAAATTGCACCTAAAATTGTATAAGTGGTTACACGTCCTAATTGATAAGTCAAATTACGAAGTGTAAATTTTAGTTTGTTTTGAGATTCTAATCCCAAAGATAAAGCAATAGGTCCGCACATCCCCACGCAATGCAGGGACGATGTAAGACCTATGGATAATGCTATGATAACTATTGTGAAATCCATCGAATGGACTTTTTAATCAAATAAGTTTGATTATTTTCTTTCCAGCTTAAAGTTAATTCGTATTCTCCATCAATTAACTTAACAGATGGTACTAAAAAATTCTTTTTATCAGATAATTTAATCGGCATTTTGACATCTTTTGTTTCGTCATCATTACGCATCAAAAAAATATCTCCTTTAAAATCGGAAGCAGTAGTTGCTGGAAATTTAAATAAAAATCCATTTGCTTGTACAATAACTTCTGGTTTCTCGGTCAAAGCATTTGCTCGTTTTTCTGCATTTATTTCATCCTGAAAATGAATTTCTTTTTCGTAATAATCCTCGGTTACCATTCCGCCTGTATCTCCTGCAAAATATAACAACGATAGAATGAATATCATAAAACATCCCAAAGCAATTGCTACATAATGTCCCCAATTTAACTTCATATGATTAATATTTGAATGGAGCTGAGAAGCTCGTTTCGTATTTATCGATTACTTTTCCTTTTTGATTGACTAATCCAATCACTACTTTTTCTTTGTACGATTTAACTTCATCCATTGGAATTTTCAAGAAGAATTTTCCTTGGATGATTTGACCTTTTTCCATGTTCAATTTATTCTCGCCTTCGTACATTTCTACTTTTGAGTTTTTGTGTGATAGCAATTGAACTGTTACAATTTGGTCTGCATTTGTTTTATTGTACAATGTATACTCGAATTGATTAACGTAATATTTACCTTCTACCTTGTAATCTGTTCCAGGAACTTTAAGGTATTTAGATTCTACATCAGACCGAGAGAACAAGAAAGCTGTCATTGCTCCAATTAATAATAATAAAGCAAATGTATAAGCAGCTAATCGTTTTGTGAATTTGAATTTTTCGCCACGTTTGATATCATCTTCCGAAGCATAACGAATCAATCCTGTTGGTAAACCGACTTTTTCCATTACTTCGTCGCATGCATCAATACAAGCTGTACAGTTAACACATTCTAATTGGATTCCGTTACGAATATCAATTCCAGTAGGACAAACAACAACACATTGACCACAGTCAATACAATCCCCTTTTCCTTTTGCTTTACGATCTTCGTTCTTTTTGAATTTTGCTCGACCAGCTGTTCCTTCACCACGTTTAAAATCGTATGTTACATTGATTGTATGCGAATCAATTAATACACCTTGGAAACGTCCGTAAGGACAAACCAATGTACACGCTTGTTCGCGGAACCATGCGAATACGAAATAAAACATTGCTGAGAAGAAAACTAATCCAACCAATGTTCCTACATTTTCGGCTGGTCCTTCTTTTATAACTGCGTATAAAGCATCAGCTCCAATAATATACGCTAAGAAAACATTAGCAATAATAAATGAAATGATAGCGAAGATGGTCCATTTCAATAATTTTTTACGAATTTTTTCTTCGTCCCAATCTTGTTTATCTAATCTAATTTGTTTTGCTCTATCTCCTTCTATGGCGTATTCTATTTTTCGAAAAACCATTTCCAAGAAAATTGTTTGCGGACATACCCATCCGCAGAACAAACGACCATAAGCCATGGTAAATAATACGATGAAAATAATTGTCGTGATCATTCCTAAAGCTAAAAGGAAGAAGTCTGATGTAAAAAATGGAAAACCAAATAAAATGAATTGGCTGTGCAAAACATCAAATTTGAACAATGGATTTCCATTAGGTAATTTAAAGAAAGGCGCTAAGATTAATATTGCTAACAATACATAACTTACATACGTCCTATAGTTTGTAAACTTACCTTTTGGTTTTTTAGGATAAACCCATTTACGTTCTCCGGTTCGCTCCATGGTTCCAATGGAACTACGAACATCTTCGTTCATTTGGCTGTTTTCATCCAAATAATCGTCTAAATTAAATTCATCTTTTGGGTCAGAATTTTGAACACTCATTATAGTGAATTTTAAATATATACAAATTTACGACTAAAAAAGAAAAGAGAGCTTATAAATAAGCTCTCTTTCAATATGATATTTGTTGTAATTATTCAATCAATTACTTTTGTTTCCATGCTTCCATTAAGTCACCTTGAGGAGCAGCTGCACCTTCTGCAACTGTTTTCGTAGGTTCTTTTTGGTTGATGTAATATACGTAAGAAGCTACTTTCTCAATTGCTAATCCAGATAACTCTTTACGTTGTCCAAATGCACGCATTTGAGGATTGTGAGGAGATCCATTGTAAACAATGTGATAAATATTTTTGAATAAACTATCTTCTACATGATTCACCCAGTAATCATCCGTTAAGTTTGGTCCAATACCTCCTTTACCACCTTCCATGTGACATTGTGTACAATTTTGCTCAAAGATTTTTTTACCTTGTTCTACGATTGCAGGATCGTTAGATTTGTTTACAGCTCCTGTGATATCAATATCATTTGCAACTGCCCAAATACTATCTTGCGCATCTTTGTAAACCATTTCTTCTTCGTATTCTTTGTCCATGTGAGCAAAGTCTGTGAAGCTATATGCCATTACGTAAACTACCATAAATACTACACCAAAGTAGAATAATGATAACCACCATTGTGGTAAAGCATTGTCTAACTCTTTGATTCCGTCAAAACCGTGATCTAAGATAATAGATTCTTCTTCTTCGTCTGATTGTTTTTTACCAGCACTACTGAACAATCTTTTGAAGTAACCTATTTTACCATCTTCTAAATATTTAGCTTGTTCTTCTTCAGATAATCTTTTAAATTTCTCTGCTTCAACAACTTTGTTTAAAGCATTGATGATTAAAAGCATCACGATTGCAACTGCTAATACTGCCCAGAAAATTCCTTGCGCAAACACATGTTTCAAGTGCACCAATAAATTGTGAATCATTCCTTGAAAACCTGGTTCTGGCACCACATCTACTGGCGTCACCATTGTAAACGCTAAGATTACTGCTAATAGCGTTAATGGGATAAATATATAAGCCGGGGTACGTTGTCTCATTTTGTATTATTTTTTTCGTTCTCTTCTGGTTCTAAATCTAAAGCTGCTGACTCGTTGTCTTTGTAATACTCTTTTGGTTTTTTCATAACCTTAACAAAAATCGTCACAAAGACTGCTATAAATCCTATTAGGATTAATGTCTGCAACAAAGATGCATACTCATACTGAGAAAGGAATTCTTTATAATATTTTAACATTAGTTACTTGCTGTCTCTACTTGTTCAGCTTTTATATCTGTTCCTAAACGTTGTAAATATGCGATTAACGCTGTAATCTCACGATCTCTTAACGGAACAAACTCTTTACCTTGTTGTTTAGCTTCTGCTTCTTTTTTCGCATATAACTCTTTCAAGTCAGATGCATCTTTAAAGATAGTTTGCTCAATTGCTAAAGCTTGTTTGTTCATAGAAACTTGCATACTGTCAAAATCTTCTTGTTGATAAGGAACACCTAATGCAACCATTGATTTCATTTTATCACGCGTCAACTCACGGTCTAATTTATTATCAATTAACCAAGGGTAACGAGGCATGATAGAACCATCTGATGTAGAACGTGGATTCCACATGTGTTTGTAATGCCAAGCATCTGGGTTTTTACCTCCTTCGCGGTGTAAGTCTGGACCAGTTCTTTTAGACCCCCATAAGAATGGGTGATCGTAAACAAATTCTCCTGCTTTAGAGTATTCACCATAACGTTTTACTTCGTCACGGAATGGACGAACCATTTGCGTATGACAAGCATTACATCCTTCACGAATATATAAATCACGTCCTTCTAATTCTAACGGAGTATAAGGTTTGATACTTGCGATTGTAGGTACGTTTGATTTTACTACGATTGTAGGAACAATCTCTACTAAACCACCAACTGCTAAAGTTAATACTGCTCCAATTGTCATTACCAATGGAGTTCTCTCAATCCAAGAGTGAACACCTTCTCCTTGTGCACGTGTAGAAGCTTTTGGTGCTAATGCTGGTGCCTCTGCTTCTTCATTTGCAACAAAGTGTCCAGATTTTACAGTTCTCCAAACATTGATAATCATTAAGATTGCTCCTATTAAGTATAATGTTCCACCGAATGCACGTAATGGATATAACCATTGTTTAAGAATTGTAACTGTTTGTAAGAAGTTACCATATTCTAATGTTCCGTCTGCTGCGAATTGTTTCCACATTAAACCTTGTGTCCATCCTGCAACATACATAGGAATTACCCAGAATAAGACACCGAAAGTACCAATCCAGAAGTGAGCATTAGCCATCTTAACAGATGCTAATTTTGTGTTGAATAATTTTGGAGCTAAGTAATAGATCATACCAAAAGCGATAAATCCATTCCATCCTAAAGTACCTACGTGTACGTGAGCAGGAACCCAGTCTGTAAAGTGACCAATTTTATTTAATGTTTTTGTTGCTAACATTGGACCTTCGAAAGTAGCCATACCATAACAAGTTAAGGCAACTACGAAGAATTTCAAAATAGGATTTTCTCGTACTTTATCCCATGCACCACGTAATGTTAATAAACCATTTAACATACCTCCCCAAGATGGAGCGATTAACATGATAGAGAAACCTGTTCCTAAAGCTTGTGCCCAACCTGGTAATGCTGTATAAAGCAAGTGGTGAGGACCAGCCCAAATATAAATAAAGATTAATGACCAAAAGTGGATAATAGATAATTTGTATGAGAATACAGGTCTATTAGCTGCTTTTGGTACAAAGTAATACATTAATCCTAAGATAGGTGTAGTTAAGAAGAATGCTACCGCATTGTGTCCGTACCACCATTGTACTAACGCATCTTGAACTCCAGAATACAATGAATATGATTTCGGAGCCGTTAAGCTAAATGTTACAGGGATTTCTAAATTGTTAAACACGTGTAACATTGTAATTGCTGCCCAAGTTCCGATATAGAACCAAATTGCAACGTACAAGTGACGTACACGACGCTTAGCAATCGTTAAGAACATTTGTGCTCCAAACAATACCCAAACTAACGCGATTAAAATATCAATTGGCCATTCATGCTCAGCATACTCTTTAGAAGTGTTGTATCCTAAGATAAATGTTACAAATGATAATACAATAAATAATTGCCATCCCCAGAAAACGATCCAGCTTAAAACATCGCTGTACATTCTGGTTTTCAACAACCTTTGCATTGAATAATAAGCTCCAGTAAAGAACGAGTTTCCAACAAAGGCGAATACCGCAAATGTTGTGTGAATCATTCTTAATCTACCAAAACCAAGTTTTCCTTGCGAATTGATTAAGCCTTGGATGTTCCCTCCGATTGTACCATCATCCGATCCGAAGATGTATTCTGGTAACGTTGGAAAAAACAACAAAGTTGCAACCAATACTCCAAAGAAAAATGCCATAACTGCCCAAAACAATGTGGCATAAAGGAAATACTTTACGATCTTATTGTCGTAACTAAAAGTCTGCATTTGCATTATGAGTCGATTTTATCTTGTGTTTTTTTATCATCTTTTAACATTCTCACTGCTGGGGATTCATCCTCATCAAATTGTCCTTTCTTATACCCTAAAAAGAATAAAAGAAGGAAAATTGCCCCCAAAGAGACACTAACTAATATCATTAATAATAATATCCCCATAGCTCCACAAAATTACAAAGCCCTAAGTTCTTATCACAATGATTTTGGTCAGAGCAGTATGTATAACTCTAATTTAAAATCAATCTAAATTCCATTTTGTTAATTTATCTGCAATTCGGGTACTTGCCGTTGCAAAAATTAACACTGAAATAGAACTTATTGGCATCAATATAGCCGCTACAACTGGCTGTAAATAACCAGAAACAGCAAAACTAAGTCCAACAATATTATACAAGAAACTGATGAAAAAAGCAATTTTTACAAATTTCATCGTGGTCTTCGATAACTTCAAGAAATTTGGAATTGCCGAAAAACTTTTTGCATCCAAAATTCCATCACACGAAGGCGAAAAACTGTTAATATCCTCAGAAATAGAAATCCCTACTGTACTTTGTTTCAAAGCTCCAGCGTCATTCAATCCATCTCCAAGCATCATCACCTTCTTCCCTTCTTGTTCCAATTGTTTGATATATTCTAACTTATCAGTTGGCGATTGATTAAAAATCAATTTTGCATTGGCTGGAAAAATAGTTTCTAAATATTCTTTTTCAGAATCATTATCCCCAGACAAAACGTGTAACTGATATGTACCCAACTCTTTCAATAAACGATCTAAACCTTTTCGATATCGATTGGTATACACAAATTTACCAAAAACTTCTCCATCAATCGCTATAAAAACTTGAGATTGATTTAATCTATTTTCATTAAAAATAGCATTCGTAAAACTTCTCGAACCAACTTTTACTTGATGTCCATCTACATCAGCTTGCTGACCTTTTCCTACAATTTCTTCGTAATTAGAAATTGGCAAATGATCATCAACCGTCAACTTCTTATATAATGTACGGCTTAAAGGGTGATTAGAGTTTCTAATCAGTGCTTTCACCAATTGCTTTTGATACTCAGAAAGTTCTTTCCCCTCGTATTGCACTTGCGCTTCATCACTTTCCGTAATTGTACCCGTTTTATCAAAAACTACATCTGTAATTTTCTCCATTCTTTCGACTGTTGATGTATTTTTTACATAGAATTTCTTATTCCCGAAAATACGCATCATGTGTCCCAAAATAAACGGAGACGATAAACCTAACGCACAAGGACAAGCGATAATTAAGATTGATGTAACAACTTCTAATATTTTTGAAGAATCGTGGAAATACCAATAAACAGCAGAAATTGCTGTAATAATAAGGATGATTAATGTGAAATAATGACTGATTTTATTCGTCAAAGCATTCAACTCAGATTCTTCTTTCTGGAAAGCATCATTGTTCCATAATTGGGTTAAATAACTTTGATTAACATCCGAAATAATTTCCAGCTCAATTGCATGACCAGATTGTTTTCCACCCGCAAATATTTTATCTCCAGCTTTTTTCTGAATCAAGCGAGATTCTCCCGTTACAAACGAGTTATCAATCATCGCTTCACCTTTCATCAAAATGGCATCGGCTGGAATAATTTCTTCATTTCTAATTAAAATTCGATCACCTTTTTTCAAATCAGCCAACAAAATTGGTTGTTCATAACCATTTTCTAATTTCGCAACTGCAATTGGATAAAACGATTTGTAATCTCGATCAAATGCCAACGCTTGCATTGTTTGTTGCTGAAACCATTTACCTGTCAACATCAAAAATAAAAGCATCGCTAATGTATCAAAGTAACCTGGCGAAATATCAAAAATGATATCATAAGTCGATTTAAACATAATCACAATAATTCCTAACGCAATTGGCACATCGATATTGATATATTTATTTTTCAGACCTTGCCAAGCCGAAACAAAATAATCGGTAGATGAATAAAAGAAAACAGGCAACGATAACGCGAACATTGTCCAACGGAAATATCCTTTGTTTTGATCTAACCATTGTTCTTTTACATTACCAAAAACTTCGACATATTCTGGAAAAGATAAAAGCATAATATTCCCAAAACAGAATCCTGCTATTACCAATTTGCTCACCAAAGAACGATCGACTTTGCTTTTTTTCTTTTTGTCTAATGTTTTTAGATTAATCGAAGGTTTGTAGCCTAAATTTGTAATAAATCTTGCCAAATCACCTAATTTCAAATCCGCATCACGATACGTAATCTGAACAGTTTTTTGTGTAAAATTGACATTAGAAGATATAATATTTGGGTTAATCGTATCCAAACTTTCTAACAACCAAACACACGAAGTACAGTGCATTACAGGTACATAAAAGGACACAACTGTAACGCCGTCATCTGAAAAATCGACAACTTTATCAAAGATTTCTTTTGTGTTTAAGAAATCAAATTGATGATTACTTTTTTCATCAGGACGCAAACCTGCATTACGATTAAGGTCGTAATAATCTTTTAGATTATTTACGTTTAAAATCTCGTAAACCGTTTTACAACCCTGACAACAAAAATCCTTTTCATCGAACTGAATAACCTCTTCTTCAATTCGTTGACCACAGTGAAAACAATTCTCTTCCATACTATTTTACAAAATTACTTTCCTTTTATCAGAATTAACGTTAACTTTGTATGAATTAAGTCATAACAACAAGATATGTCAGAGTTTAATGAGAATGTAGTATCGATTAAAGCGATGTTTGATAACCCAGAGTCTTTCGGGGTTTTTAGTAAGGAAGAATTATTGGAGTTTGAGCAAGAAAAGAAAATCATCAACCTAAAAAAAGGAGACGAAATTATACAGGAAGGTCACACACCAAAAGGTATATATTGCGTAATGAAAGGAACTGCTAAGTTGTTCAAAATTGGCTTTAATGGAAAAGAGCAAATTCTACGTTTTATCAACGAAGGTGACATTATCGGTTATCGCTCAATTTTAAGTCAAGAAGTTTTTGGTGCATCTGCAACTGCAATGACGCCAGTTGAAATATATTATATTCCAGAAAAATTCTTCTTAAAATTATTAGAAGTTAATCCAAAATTAGCTTTCAATATTTTACAAAGAATTGCTAAAGATTTGGGAGAATACGCCAGAACAATCACTTATTTAGCACAAAAAACAGTTCGCGAACGTTTGGCTGAAGTTTTAATTTTATTAGAAGGAAAATTAGGAACAGACAAAGACGGATTTATCAACATTTCGTTGACACGCGAAGAAATGGCAAATTTGATTGGAACAGCGACAGAATCTGCAATTCGTTTGATTTCTGAATTCAAAACTGATGAATTAATCGAAGTTGAAGGAAGAAAAATAAAAGTTTTAGATCATCAAAAATTGACAAAATTAGGTCATGTTATTTTGTAAGAATTTATTCTTGATATAAAATCAAAAGTCGCTCACAGAGCGACTTTTTTTATGCAAATTATTTCAATTTCATATAATAATTTTTGAGAATTGGATCAATTTTTTCGAGCGCATATCTCAACGTTGTTCTTGGCATTTGCAACGTATATTCGTCCAAAAACTCAATCAACTTTTCTTCGTCCATTTTTCCCATTTCACGCAACATCCAACCATTTGCTTTGTGCATTAAATCGTGCGAATGATGAAGATTTTTCAACATAATTTCTGGAACAATTGAAAATGATTTTTGTTTGATAAAATATATCGTTGATACAATTGCGATTCGTTTTTCCCACAAATCTTCTGAATCCGCCAATTCAAAAAGTAATTCTTCTCGCTTTTGATGAAAACAATAATGGCCCAAAATTTTATAACAACTTATGTCAACCAAATCCAATTGTTGATTTGAGAAGTTTGAGCAAGATAAAAATCGATGATATCTTTTCTCACTTTTTCATCTTTTGATTTTTCGTACTTCGAAACCAACATCAACAAAGCAGTTAATCTGTATTCGTGAATATTAAAATTCAATAGATTTTCGATGTCATTTAACGAAACTTGTTGATAAAATTATTTCGCAATCAAACGCTGATTCGGAACAGAAATCCCGAGAAAAATATCTCCTTCGCCATATTCTCCTTTTCCAGTTTTGAAAAAACGCATCATAATCTTCGCTTTATCATCGTCCGCTAAATCTTGTAAAGTTGATTTTAATTGCTCTATCATATTTTATCAATTAGATGTTGATGTTAACAAAAAAAGAGTCCAAAAACTGAACTCTTATTTATTTTAAAATATTAAATATAAATTTCCTAACTTTAATACAAACTTACATTTATGAATTTCAAACACAAGCCTCTAATATTATTATTCTTCCTGATTATAATAATCAATGGTCTTATAAAGTTGTATAATAATTTTCGTGAAAATTCAATGGGTCTTTATATTCAAATTGGATTATTATTTATGGTTATATTAATTCTAATTTTTAATCTTAAAAAATCTAAAAATTAAAACTATTATTCTTCCGAATCATTTTCTTCCTCATCGTAATATTGAAAAAGGAAATTATTATAAGGAAAACGTTTCATGTGAATTTCTTTCACTTCTTCATAAACCGTTTTTCGCAAATCTTCTAAATTATCTTTTTCCGTTGCCGAAATAAACAATGTCGGATAATCTGTTTTCGCCATCCACGTACGTTTCCAATCTTCTAACGAATAATTTTCAAATTTCTTTTCAGACAAATCATCTTCATCTTGTTTAATATAAGAAAAATTATCAATTTTATTGAAAACCATAATCGTTGGTTTTTCTTTCGACTCTATTTCAGCTAAAATTTGATTCACAGAATTCACATGATCCTCAAAACTCGCATGCGAAATATCCACAACATGCACCAACAAATCCGCTTCACGAACCTCATCTAATGTAGATTTGAACGATTCTACCAATTGTGTTGGCAACTTGCGAATAAACCCAACCGTATCCGTTAATAAGAAAGGTAAATTACCAATTACCACTTTTCGAACCGTTGTATCTAATGTTGCAAATAATTTATTTTCGGCAAAAACTTCGGACTTCGATAAGACATTCATCAACGTTGATTTCCCAACATTTGTATACCCAACCAACGCAACGCGTACCAATGCTCCACGATTTTTACGTTGAGTAGCCATTTGCTTATCGATTCCTTTCAATTTCTCTTTCAATAACGTAATTCGATCACGAATAATACGTCTATCCGTTTCAATTTCCGTTTCACCAGGACCACGCATACCAATTCCACCACGCTGACGCTCTAAGTGCGTCCACATTCGTGTTAATCGCGGTAATAAATATTGGTATTGTGCCAATTCTACTTGCGTACGCGCATAAGAAGTTTGCGCACGTTGAGCAAAAATATCTAAAATCAATTGTGTACGGTCGATGATTTTTTTGTTGACAACTTTCTCAATATTCTTCAACTGAGAAGGCGTTAATTCATCATCAAAAATAACTGTATCAATATCATATTCTTCGACAAAAGCTGTGATTTCATCCAATTTCCCGCTTCCTACAAAGAATTTAGAATCAGGTTTGTCCATTCTTTGTGTAAAACGTTCTCCAACTGTCGCTCCAGCTGTATAAGCTAAGAACTCCAATTCATCCATATATTCCGTCAGTTTTTCTTCGGATTGTTCACGTGTAATCAATCCAACTAAAACTACTTTTTCGTATTGTGCTTCTTGTTTTTCTAACATATATTACTGCAAAAATAAAAGAAAGTTTTGGATGTAACCGAACTTTCTATAAAATATTGAGAATTAATCAAATCAATAAAACTTAATAAATATTTGAGTTCTTTTGGATAAAAATAGAAAAAAATAAGGTTTTCATAATTAATAACAAGTTTATTTACTAATTTTCAAAAAATCTATTGTCAATTAAAATTTCCTTTCTACATTTGTTCCAGCAAAAAAGTAAAATGTACCCAAATCAATTACATCATCATCACCATCATACTTGCACTCAAGCGAGCAGATAGTGGTATGTAATGATTTTATCACAATATCTAAATCCCGTTTGAGTAAATCGAACGGGATTTTTTGTTACTTCAAGATTTAATCATCGATTTACTCAAACTTTAAAATATAAAATATTAAAAATGAGTAAATTAAAAATAGCCATTCAGAAAAGCGGTCGATTAAGTGAAAAATCACTCGAATTATTGAAAGATTGCGGAATTAAAATCTCTACAAGTAATCGAAAATTAAGAACCGAATCTCCTAATTTCCCTATCGAAGTTTTATTCTTACGTGATGACGATATTCCGCAATATGTAGAACAAGGGGTTGCTGATATTGGTATTTTAGGTGAAAATGAAGTTTGGGAAAAAGATAAAAATGTCACTCAAATCCGTCAATTAGGATTCGCTGGCTGCAAACTTTGTTTAGCGATCCCGAAAGATGAAATTTATACAGATTTAAGTTATTTTCAAGATAAAAAAATTGCAACTTCTTATCCACGTATTTTAGTGAAATTCTTCCAAGAAAAAGGAATTAATGTCAAGATTGAAGAAATCGGAGGAAGCGTAGAAATTGCTCCAAGTATCGGTTTGGCAAATGCTATTTTTGATATCGTTTCTACAGGTTCTACTCTATTAACAAACGGTTTAAAACAAGTGGAAACGGTGGTTGAATCGCAAGCTGTTTTAATTTCTAATCAAAATCTCGATGCTGAAAAACAAGCTATTTTAGATCGTCTTTTATTTAGAATCGAAGCAGTAAAACAATCTTCTGAAAACAAATATATTTTATTAAACGCCCCAAACGAAAAGTTAGAAGAAATCATTGCTTTGTTACCCGGAATGAAATCTCCAACAGTTTTATCATTGGCCGAGAAAGGTTGGTCATCAATCCACACTGTCATTAAGGAAGATACTTTTTGGGACATCATCGAGCAATTGAAAGCTTTGGGTGCAGAAGGAATTTTAGTATTAGAAATTGAAAAAATGATTTTATAATTTTTGATTGACGATTTACAATTTACGATTCAATCGTAATTCGTAATTCTAAAATCGTAATTCGTAACAACATGCAAACATATATCAAACCTCAACTTTCAGACTGGTCTAAGTTAACAGCTCGACCAACGAAAGAAGCACAAGATTTACAAGAAATAGTTTTAGATATTTTTGGAAAAATTCAAAAAGAAAAAGATCAAGCATTAATTGATTTTACAGAAAAATTTGATCAAGTTAAGTTAACTTCTTTAGAAGTTTCTACTCAAGAAATTGAAGAAGCAAAAACTTTAATTTCTGAAGATTTAAAACAAGCAATTCAATTAGCAGCTTCTAATATTGAGAAGTTTCACGCTGAACAACCCGAAGAAATAAAAGTTATTGAAACAACAAGAGGTGTAAATTGTTGGAGAGAATCTCGCGGTATAGAAAATATTGGAATTTATATTCCTGGCGGAACAGCTCCGTTATTTTCTACGACATTAATGTTAGGAATTCCTGCTAAATTAGCTGGTTGCCAAAATATTATTTTATGTACACCTCCTAACAAAGAAGGAAAAATTCACCCAGCAATTTTGTATACTGCAAACTTAATCGGAATTGAAAAAATATATAAAGTTGGCGGAATCCAAGCGATTGGAGCTTTAACTTTTGGAACAGAAACAATCCAAAAAGTAGATAGAATTTTTGGACCGGGAAATCAATATGTAACAGCTGCGAAACAAGTGGCTCAAAACTTTGGTGTAGCTATTGATATGCCAGCTGGACCAAGTGAAGTTTTGGTGATTGCTGATGAAACTTCAGTTCCTAAATATGTCGCAGCCGATTTATTGTCACAAGCAGAACACGGAATCGATTCGCAAGTAATTTTATTAACAACGAATGAGCAAACATTAAACGAAACAATTGTTGAAATTAATGCTCAATTAGAAGTTCTTCCAAGAAAAGAATTAGCAACTAAAGCTCTAGAAAATTCAAGAGGAATTGTTCTAAATTCTATCGAAGAATGTGTAAATTTCTCGAATATTTACGCGCCAGAACATCTAATTTTTGCTTGCGAAACGGCTGACAATTACATCGAAAAAATTATTAATGCAGGTTCCGTTTTCTTAGGAAATTATTCGTGCGAATCAGCTGGTGATTATGCTTCAGGAACCAATCACACTTTGCCAACTAATGGTTATGCAAAAAATTATTCAGGAGTTTCGTTTGATAGTTTTATCAAGAAAATCACGTTTCAGAAATTATCAGCAGAAGGAATTCAAAACATTGGTCCAGCAATCGAATTAATGGCTGAAGCCGAAGAGTTATTTGCGCACAAAAATGCAGTAACCTTAAGACTAAATGATCTAAAATCGTAAATCAAAAATCGTACATGAATTCATTCAACATAAATAACATCATTCGTCCTAACGTAAAAACGCTGAAAGCTTATTCATCAGCTCGTGACGAATTTCAAGAAATAAATAACGATTTCGTTTTCTTGGATGCGAACGAAAATCCTTTCAATAATGGATTGAATCGTTATCCTGATCCTTTACAACGTAATGTAAAATCGATTTTAAGTGAAATCAAAAACTTTCCTGCAAATCAGATTCTATTAGGAAATGGAAGTGACGAAGTGTTAGATTTAATTTTCCGAGCATTTTGCGAACCGAATCAAGATAATGTTATTGCGATTTCACCTTCCTATGGAATGTATGGTGTTTTAGCGAATTTAAATGCTATTGAATACCGAAAATCGTTATTAAACAAAGAAGATTTTCAACCAAACATCGAAGATATTTTCTCAAAAGTAGATGAAAATACAAAAATGATTTTTTTATGCTCTCCTAATAATCCAACAGGAGAAATCATCAAAAGAGAAACTATTTTAGAAATTGTGAATCGTTTCAATGGCTTAATAATTATCGACGAAGCTTATATCGATTTCGCCACAGAACAGTCTTGGATAGAAGAAATCAAAAATTATCCAAACGTAATTGTTACCCAAACTTTGTCGAAAGCGGTTGGTTTAGCAGGAATTCGTTTAGGAATTTTGTATGCTTCACAAGAAATTGTGGATGTTTTAAATAAAATAAAACCACCTTATAACATCAATCAATTAACACAATTAAAAGCGATTGAAATTTTAAGCGATTACGATAAAGTGATAGCTATTACAAATACGATTATTCAACAAAAAGAAGTTCTAGAAAATGCTTTAACTGATATCTCATTTGTAGAAAAAATCTATCCAAGCGATTCGAATTTCATTTTGATTAAAGTTGATAAAGCAAACGAACGTTACAATCAATTGGTCGAAAAAGGAATTGTAATTCGTAACAGAAACAACGACGATTTATGCGAAAATTGTTTACGTATTACAGTTGGAACGGAAGTTGAAAATCAGAAATTAATACAAACACTTAAAATAATATAATTTGTCATTTCGAATGAAACGACAGTGAAATGAGAAATCTCTGAGATTCCTCCTAACATCGGAATGACATCAAAAACAACTAAAATGAAAAAAATACTATTCATAGATCGTGATGGAACAATGATTTTAGAGCCAGCTGACTACCAAGTTGACAGCTTTTCCAAATTAGAATTCTATCCAGAAGCCTTTACTTATTTAGGTAAAATTGCAAAAGAATTGGACTACGAATTAGTTATGGTGACCAACCAAGATGGTTTAGGAACGCCTTCTAATCCTGAGGAATTATTTTGGCCAATACAAAATTTCGTAGTGAAAGCATTCGAAAATGAAGGCGTGAAATTCGAGGATATTTACATTGATAAAACTTTTGCTCATGAAAATGCGCCAACGCGTAAACCTGGAACGGCTTTATTAACAGAGTATATCAATAACCCTGAATATGATTTAACAAATTCGTTTGTAATCGGTGATCGAATAACGGATGTTAAATTAGCTCAAAATCTTGGTGGAAAAGGAATTTTTATCGCGAATGATGAAGCTTTAGGCGCAGACGAAATCAATGATAACAAAGGATTAAATGATGCGATTGCTTTAAAAACAACTTCATGGAAAGAGATTTACGAGTTCTTAAAACTTCAAAATCGCACTGCTTCAATTGTTCGTAATACGAATGAAACAAAGATTAAAATTGATTTAAATCTTGACGGAACAGGAAAATCGGATATTTCGACAGGAATTCACTTTTTCGATCATATGTTAGATCAAATCGCTCGTCATGGACAAATGGATTTAGTGATAAAAGTGGATGGAGATCTAGAAGTGGACGAACACCACACGATTGAAGATACAGCAATTGCTTTAGGTGAAGTTTTTGCGCAAGCATTAGGAAATAAATTAGGTATCGAACGTTACGGATTTACTTTACCGATGGACGATTGCTTAGCACAAGCAGCAATTGATTTTGGCGGAAGAAACTGGTTAGTTTGGGAAGCTGATTTTAAACGCGAAATGATTGGTCAAATGCCAACTGAGATGTTTTATCACTTTTTCAAATCATTTACAGACGGAGCAAAAGCAAACTTAAATATCAAAGCGGAAGGAACAAACGAGCACCACAAAATCGAAGCTATTTTCAAAGCGTTTGCAAAAACCATTAAAGTAGCTGTAAAACGCGATCCTGAAAAAATGATTTTACCCTCAACAAAAGGACTTTTATAATTGACGAATGAAGATTTAAGATTAATATCAATCGTAAATCAAAAGTCGTAAATCAAAGAATATGGTAGCAATAGTAAAATACAATGCAGGAAATGTAAAATCGGTATATAATGCAGTAACTCGTTTGGGGTTCGAAGCTATAATTACAGACGATTTTGAAACTTTGCAAAATGCTGACAAAGTAATTTTTCCAGGAGTTGGAGAAGCAAGTTCCGCAATGACTTATTTAAAAGTAAAAGGATTAGATAAAGTCATTAAAAACTTAAAACAACCAACCTTAGGCATTTGCTTGGGACAACAATTAATGTGCGCTTATTCGGAAGAAGGAAATACCGATTGTTTAGGAATTTTCCCTATTCAAGTCAAGTTATTTCCATCAACCGAAATCGTTCCTCACATGGGCTGGAATACGATTTATGACTTAAAAACACCTTTGTTTAACGAAGTAGAAGAGAACTCCGACTTTTATTATGTACATAGTTTTTATTGCGAAAATTCAGAATATACGATCGCGAAAACAGACTATATTTTAGAATATTCAGCAGCTTTACATAAAGATAATTTTTACGCAACTCAATTTCACCCAGAGAAATCTGCAAGAATAGGAGAACAAATACTAAAAAACTTTCTAAGTTTATAGTAATTATAAATTCACACACATGAAAAAAATAGTTTTTACTATACTTAGTGCTTTTGCAATTTCGCAGGTTTCTGCTCAAGAAAAAGTGTACTTCACTTCTACTCCTTCTTTAAGTCCTGATGCTAAAACGGTTTATTTTAGTTACGATGGCGACATCTGGTCAACCGATATAAATGGCGGGAATGCTGCAAGAATAACAGCTTTAGAAGGAGAAGAAATCAATCCTCGTGTTTCACCAGACGGAAAATGGCTGGCATTCAGCTCTAATCAATATGGAAATTACGATATTTATATAATGCCTATAAATGGTGGACAAATTAAGCAATTGACTTTTCATCAAGCCAAAGATGAAGTCGAGAGTTGGAGTTGGGACAGTAAATCGATCTATTTTACATCAAATCAAAATAATGGATTTGGAAGTTTTAAAATTGATTTAGATGGAAAAACACCAGAAGCGCTTTTTACAAATTATTTTAATACAACAAATGGTTTAGTAGAAACTCCTCAAGGCGAATATATTTTCACTAACTCGTCTGAAAGTGCAAGTCAAGTTACACGAAAAAGATACAAAGGCGAAAATAATCCAGATTTATTAGGATATAATCCAACCACAAAAAGTTATAAACAATATACCGATTATAACGGAAAAGATTTTAATCCTACGGTTGATAAAAACGGAATTATTTATTTTATTTCGGACGAAAATAATGGCGAATACAACTTATATCAATTAGCAAATGGTAAAAAAGAAGCGTTAACAAAATTTGAAACTTCGATTAAAAAACCTTTTGTTTCAGCTGATGGTTCAAAAGTTGTTTTCGAAAAAGATTATCAATTATTTGTTTACAATGTAAAAACTAAAACGTCGAAACCTCTTACAATTAATGTTAATTCGAATAAATCTTTAGAAAAAGAGCAAAATTTTGAAGTTGATAATAACATCGATTATTTTGACATTTCTCCTGATGGAAAGAAAATGGCCTTTGTAAGCAGAGGAATTATTTTTGTTTCGGATAATGAAGGAAAGTTTGTCAATCAAATTTCTGATGGAAAAGAGCGTGTTTTAGAAGTAAAATGGTTAAAAGACAACAAAAATTTAATCTTCAACCAAACGTATAAAGGTTACCAAAATTGGTTTAAAATTTCGGCTGACGGAAAAGGAAAAGTTGAACAATTAACTTCTGATTTAAGAAATAATCGAGACATTACATTCAACAACGATTTATCACAAGCTGTTTATTTAAGCGGACGCGATGAAGTAAGATTATTAGATTTGAAATCACTTAAATCATCAACAATTGTTAAAGATGAAATTTGGGCTTTCCAAAATTCGAAACCATCTTTTTCTCCAAATGATGAATATGTGTTATTCTCTGCAAAACGTAATTTCGAGTTAGATATTTTTATTCACAACATCAAGAAAAATACAACGGTTAATTTAACAAATACTGGTGTTTCAGAAGCTGACCCTACTTGGTCACCAGACGGAAAATACATTTATTTTTCAAGCGACAGAAAAAATCCTTCCTATCCTTTGGGAATGCAAGAATCGAGTATTTATCGTGCTTCTTTAGATTGGTTTGATCAAGCTTATAAATCAGAAAAATTTGATAATTTATTTGTAGAAGAAAAAAAGGTTGAGAAGAAAGAGAAAAAAGAAGAAAAGAACGATTTTAAAGCATTAACTATTAATCCAGAAGGATTCTTAGAAAGAATTGAATTGGTAACAGACCGTTTTGGATATCAGACAAATCCTTTTGTTTTTGCGGATGATAAAAAGCAATTTTTATTCTATAATACTAACCAAGAAAATGGTAAATTTCAGTTATACAGAAAAACGACCGCTGATTTTGAAGAAGATAAAACAGACAAAATATTCAACAAAGGCGCTGATTTTATCTTGAAAAATGAGAAAAATCTTTACGCTTTAATCGATAATTCTGTTTACAAATTTGGTATTAATTCTACAAATCCTGAAAAAGTTAGTATTAAATATAATTTCAATAAAAACTTGGCTTCAGAATTCAATCAAATGTACGAAGAAGCTTGGGCTGGAGTAGAAGAAAATTTCTATGATGAGAATTTTCACGGAATTGATTGGAAAGCAAAAAAAGAACAATACGCAACGTTTTTACCTTATGTAAACAATCGAAATGATTTAAGAATTTTGCTAAATGATATGCTAGGTGAATTAAATTCTTCGCATTTAGGTTTTTCATCTTTCGGAAAAGAAGAAAGTAGAAGATTGAATTATTTCACCAACGAAACAGGAATTATTTTCAAAAAAGATCAACCTTTTGCAGTTGAAAAAATCTTACGAAAATCTCCTGCTTTCCTTAAAAATGTTGATGTTCAAGAAGGTGATATTTTAGTAAGTGTGAATGGACAAAAAATCGATCCAAACCAAAATCGTGAAACTTATTTTACAACGCCTAAAAAATTAGAAGAATTAACTCTTGAATTTGACCGAAAAGGAAAAACAATTTCTACGAAGATTCATCCAATTTCAAATAACGAATTGAAATCACTTTTATATGATGAATGGATTTATGAAAATCGTCAGCGTGTAAAAAAATTAAGCAACGATAGAATTGCTTATTCGTACATGAAAAATATGTCTACTTCTGAATTGGATGTGTTTTTATTGGACATGGTAGAGCAAGAGAATAGAAAAGATGGTGTCATTTTAGATTTACGTTTCAATACAGGTGGAAATGTACATGATAAAGTTTTGAACTTTTTATCGCAAAGACCTTATTTGAAATGGAAATATCGTGAAGGACAATTAACTGTTCAACCAAATTTTGCTCCTTCAGGAAAACCAATTGTTTTATTAATTAACGAATACTCATTGAGCGATGCAGAAATGACAGCTGCAGGATTCAAAGCCTTGAAATTAGGAAAAATCATCGGGCAAGAAACGTATCGTTGGATCATTTTCACTTCTGGAAAAGGATTAGTTGATGGCTCATTTTATCGTTTACCAAGTTGGGGAACTTATACTTTGGACGGACAAAATTTAGAAAAAACTGGAGTTAAACCTGACATTTATATTAAAAATACGTTCTTAGATCGATTAGAAAATAAAGACCCACAATTGGAACGTGCAATCCAAGAGGTCATGAAAGAATTAAAATAATTTACGAAGGTTAATTTACGAATTACGATTGTTTCTTAATCGTAATTCCAAAATAGTAAATCTAACATAACAGTTATGAGAATCATCCCAGCTATAGATATTATCGACGGAAAATGCGTTCGATTGTCACAAGGCGATTATGATACAAAAAAAATATACAACGAAAATCCGTTGGAAGTTGCAAAAGAATTCGAGGATTACGGTATCGAATATTTGCACTTGGTAGATTTAGATGGAGCTAAATCAAAAGAAATCATTAATTATAAAACGTTAGAATTAATTGCTTCTAAAACCAATTTAAAAGTTGATTTTGGAGGTGGAATTAAAGCAGATCAAGATATTAGAATTGCTTTTGAATGTGGCGCAAACCAAATTACTGGAGGAAGTATTGCGGTTCAAAATCCAACATTATTTCAAGAATGGATTTCACAGTATGGAAGCGATAAAATCATTTTAGGTGCAGATGCTAAAGATCGAAAAATAGCAACACATGGTTGGTTAGAAACGTCAGAATTAGATGTGATAGATTTTATTCAAGAATATAAAACCAAAGGTATTGATTATGTGATTTGTACAGACATCGCGAAAGACGGAATGTTAGAAGGAGCTTCAAACGAATTATATGCAGAAATTTTAGCTACTTCGGAGGTCAAATTAATTGCTTCTGGTGGCGTTTCTTCAATCGATGATCTAATCAAAATAAAAGAATTAGGTTGTGAAGGAGCAATTCTTGGAAAAGCGATTTACGAAGGGAGAATTCAGTTGAAAGACTTAAAACAATTGTACTAATATGCTGAAGAAAAGAATCATACCATGTCTCGACATCAAAGATGGACGAACGGTAAAAGGTGTTAATTTCGTGGGCTTACGCGATGCGGGAGATCCAGTGGAATTAGCAAAAAAATATGTAGAAGAAGGTGCTGATGAATTAGTCTTTTTGGATATCACAGCGACTTTAGAAAAACGTAAAACCTTAGCTGAAATGGTTGAAAAAATTGCTTCAGCGATTAATATTCCGTTTACAGTTGGTGGCGGAATTAATTCTGTGGAAGATGCTTCGGCGGTCATCAAAGCTGGTGCAGATAAAGTTTCCGTTAATTCTTCGGCTGTCAAAAATCCTCAATTAATTGCAGATTTAGCAGCTCGATTTGGATCGCAATGTGTAGTCGTTGCAGTAGATACTCGCGATGTAAATGGAACACAAAAAGTTTTCGTAAGCGGTGGAAAAATTGAAACCGAATGGGAAACGTTAGATTGGGTCAAAAAAGTAGAAGAATTAGGCGCTGGCGAGATTCTGTTAACGTCTATGGATGGCGATGGAACAAAAGCTGGTTTCAAAATTGATATTACAAAAGCGGTTGCTGATGCTGTAAATCTTCCAGTAATTGCTTCTGGTGGAGCAGGAAAAATGGAGCATTTTACAGAAGTTTTTACCCAAACAAATGCAAGTGGTGGATTGGCTGCAAGTATTTTTCACTTTGGTGAAATTCCAATTCCAACACTTAAAAGTTATTTAAAAGAACAAAATATTCCGATACGATGAACATCGATTTCAATAAAAGTAACGACGGATTAGTTCCCGTTATTATTCAAAATTATCTTAACAACAAGGTTCTGATGTTAGGTTACATGAACGAAGAAGCTTTTAACAAAACCCAAGAAATTAGAAAAGTGACCTTTTATTCTCGTTCAAAAAATAGATTATGGACAAAAGGTGAAGAATCAGGCAACTTTTTGGAAGTAAAATCTATCGCAGTTGATTGCGACAACGATACAGTTTTAATCAAAGCAAAACCTTTTGGACCAACTTGTCATACGGGTTCTACGACTTGTTTTAAAGAAGAAACAAATCATGGATTTGTATATGAATTGGAACAAACCATTAACGATAGAATTGATTTAGACAATGATCCAGATTCGTATACCAATAAATTATTCAAAAGAGGAATCAATAAAGTTGCACAAAAAGTAGGTGAAGAAGCAGTTGAATTGGTGATTGAATCCAAAGACAACAACGATGATTTATTTATTAATGAAGCGGCGGATTTGTTGTATCACTATTTAATTTTATTGAAAGCCAAAGGTTTCAAATTGGAAGATGTTGAAAACGTTTTGAAATCGAGAGAAAATGGTCCAAGACGAGCTGAATAAAGTAGTTTAGAAATATAAAAGATTGCAGATTAGCAATCTTTTTTGTTTTCAAAAAACTGATGTTTAGCAGAATTAGCCAAATTTATTTGATTTAATTAGAATTAATATAAATAAAAATAATACTTTTGAAATCAAATTAAAATTAGTCTAAATAATTATTACAATATATTCTATTCATATGAAAAAATTATTCATTTCTGCTGCTATCCTTGTCGCTTCATTTATTCAAGCTCAGACGAACACGTTGATGGACGCTGGTTTTTGGAAAAATAATCCAACAATAGAAACTGTAAAAACTGAAATTTCGAAAGGAAATAGTCCTTCTTTTCAAAATGGAGGCTTCTTTGATCCTGTTGTGATAGCGATTAATAACAAAGCAGATTTTAATGTGACTAAATTTTTAATTGAACAAGAAGGAAATTCTGTTGATAAAAAAACGCATCACTCAAGAATTTATCTTCAATGGGCTGCTGCTGCGGGGAATTTAGAATTAGTAAATTATTTATTAGCCAAAGGTTCTGATGTTCATTACAAAGATAGCCATGGTTACGATGTGATTACATATGCAGCAAGTGCTGGAAATCAGAATATCGCAGTTTACGATGCGTTGATTAAAGCTGGTGCCAATCCAAAAGTTAAAGGAGAAGATGGTTCAAACTTAATCATGCAAGCGATTGCGAATGATGATGATTTAAAAGTTACAGAATATTTTATTTCAAAAGGTTTATCATTAAGTGATAAAGACGCTAATGGACGTACTGTAGCAGATTATGCTGCAAAATTAGGAAACTTATCAATCATAGATAAATTAATCGCGAAAGGAATTAAACCTACTGATCAAGCTTTATTTTTTGCCACACAAGGTTCGAGAACAAAAGAAAATGGCGTAGAAGTTTTCCAAGAATTAATTACAAAATATAAATTAAATCCGAAAGCGTTAAATCCAGACGGACAAACATTATTACACGCTTTATCTCGCAAAGGAAACTCAGAAACAATCAACTTTATCTTATCAAAAGGTGTTGATGCTAAAATTGCTGATAAAGAAGGAAACACTGCATTAATGGTTGCTGCTGGAGGAAAAAATACAGATTTAATCAATACATTTTTATCAAAAGCAAACAATGTAAATGCGGTTAATAAAAATGGTGAGTCAGCTTTAACAAAAGCTGTTGCTTCTGGAACATCTCAAATCGTTTCTTTATTGTTAGAAAAAGGCGCTAAAGCTGATATTGTAGATAAAGATGGAAATAATTTGGCTTATTATTGGTTCAATTCTTTCAAACCAAATGATGAATCATTCGCAGAAAAACAAGCTTTATTAACAAATGCAAAAGTTGATTTTAAAGCTACTCAAAGTAAAGGTGCAACTTTGTTACACATTGCTGTTGATAAAGGAAATGTAAATTTGGTGAAAAAAGCGATTGAATTAGGTGTGAATCTTAATACACAAGATGAAGACGGAAATACAGCTTTACACAAAGCAGCTTTGATTGCGAAAGATGATGCAACCTTAAAAACTTTGGTTGCTGCTGGAGCGAAAAAAGATATTAAAACAGAATTTGACGAAACAGCTTATGATTTGGCTGGAGAAAACGAATTCTTAAAGAAAAATAATGTGTCTATTGACTTTTTAAAATAATGAAGGAGATGAAATTTAACTTAATCAAAAAATTAGTTGGATTAGTTGTAATCTTAATGGCAACTGCCACTTTTGCACAAACAACAAAATACAAAACAATGATTCAGATGAATAATTACACGGGAAAAGAAGCCTATGTAGTGATTTCATTAATCAATCCAAAAGGACAATACGAAAAAACTTTAGGTGTTTTGGGAACAGATAACGAGTGGTATAACACGTTAAAAGAATGGCACAAATTCAATAGTAAAAAGAAAGAAAAATTAAACGGAATCACAGGTGCTTCAGTTGCTGGAGGAGCGAGAGCGACACGTGTCATCGAGTTTGATACTGCAAAATTGAATAAAGGATACAAATTACGTTTTGAATCTGCTGTAGAAACTCAAAAATACGTCGCAAAAGATGCTGAAGTTGCATTAAATTCTTCGGATTTAGACAACAAAGCAGGTATCAAAGGTTCAGTTTATATTAAAGCCGTACGTTTTATAAAAGTTCAATAAAATGACATTATCTATTTGGAGATATGCGCATTTGAGTCTTGCAATTTTATCTTCAGCATTTTTAGTTATTCTATCTATCACAGGAGTAATTTTGGCTGTTGATGCAATAAACGAAAAATCGCCCGCATACAAAGTAGAAAATTTCGATAACATAACACTCGCGCAAGTTTTACCAACTTTGCGCGAGCATTATTTTGAAATAATAGAAGTAAAAGTTGATCACAATGATTTTGTGACAATTGATGCGATGGACGAAGATGGAAATTCGATCAAATCTTACATTGATCCTACAACAGGAAAAAAGATTGGTGAGATTGTTCCAAAAAGTGATTTCATCAATTGGGTCACAGCCTTGCACCGTTCATTATTTCTAAAAGAAACAGGACGAGCAATTGTTGGTGTCGTATCTTTTTTATTGATGTTAATTTCAATAAGTGGATTAATCTTAATCGTAAAACGTCAACAAGGAATTCTAAATTTCTTTATAAAAGTTAACAAAGACTCCTTTTCACAATATTTTCATGTTGTAACTGGACGTTGGTTATTAATTCCAGTTTTAATCATTGCATTAACAGGAACATTGATTTTCTTAGCGCGATTAGAACCTTTAGTTGGTCAACCAAAAGAAATTGAGCATCAAGTCAAAGAAAATTTACAACCAAAAGATTTAAAAGACATTGAATTCTTCAAAAACACAAAATTAAGTAGTGTTGAAAAGATTGAATTTCCTTTTATTCCAGATGATGAAGCAGAACCATTTATCGTTCATTTAAGAAAAAAATCGGTTTCGGTTAATCAAGTAAATGGAGCGATTATTTCAGAATCGTTGAATCCTTATTCAGCAATTGTAGAAAAATTCAATATCGATTTACATACAGGTCGCACCAATGTTATTTGGGCAGCGATTTTAGGAATTGCTTCGCTTAACATTTTATTCTTTATTTGGTCAGGATTTGTAATTACGTTCAAACGTACAAAAACGAAAATTGGCAAAAATAAATATAAAGCCAACGAAGCTGAAATTATCCTTTTAGTTGGTTCAGAAAATGGTGCAACTGTTGGATTTGCTTCAAAAATTCAAGAGCAATTTTTAGCAAACGGAAAAAAATCATTCATTGCTCAGATGAATCAATATGAAATTTATCCAAAAGCAAAACAACTCATCATTTTTACCTCAACTTATGGAATTGGTGATGCGCCTGCGAATGCTAAGAAATTTGAACAATTAATCACACAATTTCCACAAAACCAATCCATCGAATTTTCTGTTGTAGGATTTGGATCAAGAGCATATTCAGATTATTGTGGCTATGCAGTTAAAGTTGACAAATGGTTGAATGATCAAAAATGGGCTACTCAATTATTGGATTTGAAAACAGTAAATGATAAATCGCCGGAAGAATTCACAAATTGGGTCATTGCATACAAAGAAACGACAGATATTCCGTTAGCAACAACGCCTGCGATGTATGTTGGAAAAGCACCAGAACTGAAAAATGTTAAGGTTATTTCTACCACTAAAATCACACAAGAAGATGCTACATTTAAAGTTATTTTAGATGTAAAAGAGAAATTCAAATCTGGAGATTTATTAGCAATTTATCCCGAAAGTGATCACAAAGAACGCTTATATTCGGTTGGAAAAGTAGATAATAAATTACAGTTAATTGTAAAATTGCATGAGTTTGGATTAGGTTCTCAATATTTATATAATTTGGTTCAAAATTCTACGATTAAAGGTCGAATTGTAAAAAATAAAGCCTTTAGATTTCCAAAAGCTTCAAAAGTTGTGATGATTGCAAACGGAACAGGAATTGCACCTTTTCTTGGGATGATTGATGAGAATTCAAAAAATATTGAAACGCATTTATACTGTGGTTTCAGACATGATAATGAAACAACAAAATCTTATCAAGAATTTGCTACGAAACAAATTTTTACGAATCATTTGAGTCAATTTCACATTGCATTTTCTCGTGAAGAAAATAAACAGTATGTGATGGATTTAGTCAATCGTGATGCTAAATTCTTTGCTGAAACATTACAAAATGGTGGAATTCTTATGATTTGTGGTGCTCTCACAATGCAACATGATGTAGAGAAAGTTTTGGAACAAATCTGTCAAGAACATTTGAATAAATCATTCGAAGAATTCAAAACAAATGGGCAATTTTTGACGGATTGTTACTAGAAAAATAATTTTGATGCAATCCTAAAACAAGTTCAGAATAACCTAATACCTGTCATACCGAGCTTGTCGAGGTATCTTTAAGCTTTATACTTTTCGATAAACTCAGAATAACAAATGAATAAACCAAAATGAAATTCATTCTAAAAAATATATTCACTTTTATACTATTGTATGTTCTAACTCCGATGAATGCTCAAACGGTTGGAGTTAGAGATACAATTTTAATGGGAAGTAAATTCAAAATTACATTGGTTGATTCCGATTCTATTTCCGTTGAAAAAAACATCAATAAAGCAATTGATGAAATGATTAGAATTGAGAATTTGATTTCTGACTGGAAACCAACTTCGCAAGTTTCTCTTGTCAATCAAAATGCAGGAATAAAGGCGATAAAAGTAGATCGAGAAGTTTTTGACTTAACAAAGCGTGCGATTTATTTTTCGCAACTAACCGATGGTGCTTTTGACATTAGCTTTGCGGCAATGGACAAAATATGGAAATTTGATGGTTCAATGGAAAAGATTCCAACTCAGGAAGAGATTTCAAAAGCCATCGAAAAAATCGGTTATCAAAACATTATTTTAGATGAAGAAAATTCAACAATATTCTTAAAAAAAGCTGGAATGAAAATCGGTTTTGGTTCAACAGGAAAAGGTTATGCAGCACAAAAAGCACGAACTTTCATGCAAGACTTAGGAATACAAGCGGGTATAATTGATGCTTCTGGTGATATGACAACTTGGGGAAATCAACCAAATGGAGAACCTTGGAAAATTGGAATTACAAATCCATTTAATCGACATAAAATGTTGGATATTCTCTCAATGAAAAATGCTGCTGTTACGACTTCTGGTGATTACGAAAAATTTATTTTGATTGATGAAGTTCGCTATTCACACATTATTAATCCCAAAACTGGTTATCCTTCAACAGGATTAACAGGGGTTACAGTTATTGGGACGGATGCTGAAATGTGTAATGGTTTTAGCACTTCTATCATGGTTTTAGGAAAAGAAAAAGGATTGAATTTTATCAATCAACAAAAAGATTACGCTGCTCTTTTGATTACAGATAAAGGAAAAATTATTCGTTCAAAAAACTACAAGAAGATTAAACGAAAACTTGAGAAATAACACTTAAAAATGGTGATTTAGATATGCAGTTTCAACGTAAAAATGCTCCTTACAAAGAAGTTTCTGAATCAATTTTATTTATCCAAAACAGCACTTTCGCAATATCAATAATTTAGCTTAAATTATTTAAGTGTATAATAACCATTATATTTAGTAAAAGGTGTTTTTTATAGAAAAAATAGACTCAGTTCTGTAATTTTTGTTATGCTTCATTTTAAATAAAAAGTCGAAATTGCACCTAAACAAAATACAAAAGCTATGAACGACAATAAAAAATCTCATTGGGAACATATATATGAAGTAAAAACTCCAGAAGAAGTGAGTTGAACACAAGAAAAACCAGAAACTTCTTTAAATTTTATTCATTCTTTTGGAGCTGATAAAACAGCTAAAATTATTGATATTGGTGGTGGAGATAGTAAGTTGGTCGATTTTTTATTGGAAGAAGGATATGAAAATATTTCTGTTTTGGATATTTCTGCAAATGCGTTGGAAAGAGCAAAAAAGCGTTTAGGAAATAATGCAGAAAAAGTAACTTGGATTGTTGCTGATATCACCGAATTTGAACCTACAGAACAATACGATATTTGGCACGATAGAGCAGTTTTTCATTTTTTAATAGAAGAAAATGACATCAAAAAGTACCAAAATTTGGTCTCGAAAGCTGTAAAAGGAAAAATGGTTATTGGAACTTTTTCGACAAATGGACCATTAAAATGTAGTGGTTTGGAAATAAAACAAAATGATGAAACGTCGTTAACCTCAACTTTTGAAGCTAATTTTGAGAAAATAGAATGTTTTACAATTGATCATAAAACGCCATTTGATACGATTCAGAACTTTATTTTTTGTAGTTTCAACAAAAAATAAAATGCGTTAGGGATAGTAGTGGAAATCCTTTTTTGTAGACGCGGTGTCTACAAAAAAGATTGTAACGAATAGCCCGCTCAAACGCTAAAAATATAAAAATCATCTCCTTAATTCAGGAGATGATTTTATATTTTTAAAGCTTTATTGTATTCGATATTTCCTTTTTTAATATCATTTAAAATCCATTTCAGTTCAGCATCCGTACGCTTAATTTTATCTTGCAAATTAGGTTGAATAACTTGGTTTGGATAAACACCATGCGCCTGTTCATCTCGCTTTTCAATAGGAGAAAGATAAACTGTACCAACCGAAATTTTGAGTTTGGAATTGGGCAACGTAAATTTTGGCATCAACCCAGCAACCGTTCCATTAAAATCTCCTCCCGTTTCTTCACCTACAAAAAATGCTCGATTTTTTAGTTGAAGATTAGCCGAAATCAACGCCGAAGCAGAGTAAGAACCACCATTTATAATGACATACAAATTGTGGTGATACACGAGCTCTTTATCTATTTTGACATGCGAAAAAGGCATGTGCAATTCGTATTCATTTTTAGCATTTTTTGACGTCGAAAAATAAGTATAACCCGATCCCAACCAAAGCAACGGATAGGAATAAACGGGAAAAAGATTGTACAACGACTTGCCAAAAGAGGTTTTGTTCGCGACGATTTTTTCACCTAAAAATGCCTTGGAATCATCGACCAAATAAGCGTATAAATAGTGCGAATCTTTTAGGTAACCACCACCATTGTTGCGAAGATCAAGAACTAAATTTTGAACTTTATGATTCTTGATATCCGTAAAAACCTCTTTATATAGTTCGCGTATTTTTCCTTTCCTGAAATCAGTTACTTTTAACACCGCAATCGTACTGTCGTTCGTAGGAAAAGTCAAATCTTTGGAATAGGTTTTGGAACTTTTAGAATAGCCGTATTTCTTTTGTTTTATCCTAACTTTTCGCTCAACTTCTTTCTGCTCTTTTGTAATTTTTGGTAGTTCTGAAATCTTATCATTTTTAGGTTTTGGATAGGTACGAAATGTTTTTTTTCGGATGATTGAATTCCCCATTTTAAAAGTTAATTCAACCGAATCTTTAATTCCATTTTCTAAAGTAAAATAATTGAGAAAAGTTCGGTTAAAGACATTATCCGAAAAAGTTTGATTTTCACCATCTCCATAAATACTTTTTTTATATTTATCGTATAAATACTTTGTAGAAACACTATCTATATAAAGCAAAACTGAACCTTGATTAATCGGATTGATTTTACTGTAATCTGTCACTAAAAAAACTGAATCATTTTGCCAAAAAAAACTATAATCACTAAAAGCAGATTTAGATTCTTTGTATTTTTTTTCCTTGCTCTTTTCTAATCGTTTATATATCGGATAAATATCTGTATGACCATGTTCTAAACTTTCGAAAATCGGAAAAAACTTGACATAAAAATCATTTGGTTTCAATGGTTTATCAATTGACTTTTTAAGACTATCAAATTTATAATCAATTTGTTCTTGAGAAGTATATAAATCTAATTTTGGATGATATCTTTTTAGTTTTTTATAAACAAAATCTACATCTTTTTTCAATTTATTCGCAGGAATCTCTTTATCAATATCTGCATTATATTTCTCGACAGAAGCACAACTGCATATCAATAAAAGTGACAAATAAATTAGAGTAAATTTTAGTTGCATTAAGGATAATTAAATGAATAATAAGTTACAATATTATTTCACTTCTTGATAAAATTCTTCGATAAAATTTTCCATATACTGATGACGTTTTAAAGCAATTTCTTTTGCTGTTTTGGTATTCATCAACTCTTTTAATTTAAATAATTTATCATAAAAATGTTGCACGCTAGAAGCGTCTTTCGAATTATCGTACGGATTATATAAAATACTACCTACACTTCCGCCATATGCAAAACAACGCGCAATACCAACCGCTCCAATTGCATCTAAACGATCAGCATCTTGCACAATTTCAGCCTCGATAGTTGTTGGTTTATTTCCTTTACTAAATGAAACTTGCGAGACTATTTCCAATACTTTCTGAATTGATTCTTCCTCTACATGAATTGATTCTAAAAATTTTCTAATTAATTCCTCCGATTTATCAACTCCATTATGCAATTTATAATCACCGATATCATGTGTCCAAGCTGCTAATTCAACCAAAAAAGAATCTGCATTTTCAGTTTCTAAAATCTTCTTCGCATTTGTCACCACACGTTCTATGTGAAAATAATCGTGTCCTGTTCCTTCATCTAAAAAAGTTTTTTTGATATAAGCTTGTGTCTGAATAAGTATTTCTTGTTTGTTCATTTTTTAATAATCTATTTCACGCTAAAATAAAAAACTTCAATAACAATGTTATTGAAGTTTTAAATTAATAGAAAAAATACTGTTCTATTGTTTTACAATTTTCTTAGAAACCGATTGTTTATCTGTTTTGATATTAATAATATAAACACCTGTCGGTAAATTTGAAATATTAATTTGTTTCTTATCCGAAGACGAAACTTTTTTTCCGGTCATATCAAAAATATCTACAACTGTTATTTTTTCAGTTGTCTGTACATTTACAATATCTTTTGCTAATGTTGGATAAACAGAAATCGATTTATCAACAGCTAACTCATCTGTATTAAGAGCTCCAGTTGTTCTACCTGTTATCAATACAGTAACATCCTGATTCTTTTTAACTCCTGCGTTATCTATTAAATTTCCTTTATTTGAAATAATAACTTTATATTTTGCTCCTTTTGTTGGAGTCTTTATAAGAACTTGTTCATAATTATCTACTGTATTATCTCCTTTGATTGCAGGACCAGTAACATTATTTAAATCTAATTTCCATGGAAAATAAGTAACATTTGTAGAACTTTCTACTACTCTTAAATCAAAATCATTAATCAATCTTGAAGACTGATTATAAAATAAATCATTTATATTTTTAAAATAAGCTGCTTCTGGGTCTATCCAGGAAATACTTGCTTTCAAAGGTGTTCCATCGGAAGTTATTTCATACACTATATCTGTACCTGAAACTTTTGATTTTCTTTCAAACAATTTTGTATCATCTAATAAAACCTCTGCTGCTTTTTTAGTATTTAATAATCCCCAACCAAAATAAATATCTGGTCCATCATTATCTCCAGCCTCATCAGCAGTATGTAAAAGTAGTGTTTTAGCTTCATCTCCAAAAAAAGTAAATGTAGAATTATTATTTACTAATCTTTGTAACTGAGTCAACATTCCCATTGCCCCCGTCACAATTGGTGCAGAAAAAGATGTACCACTTCCTATAATAAATACATTATTTTGTGTAGGATTTGATGAGTCATATGAAGGAGCAATCAAAGAATCTCCATAAGTAGAAATATCTGGTTTAATTGCTCCATCTTTACGAGGTCCAACACTTGAAAATGTTGCTCTATTATCTTTTGTTAATGTCGTAAATTTATAATCAGTAGTATTCGGTAATTTAACCGCTCCTACAACAATGATATTTTTAGCCAATGACCCCCAACCAATACAATATGCATCATTAATACAATTTTTTGAAGGTATTACTTCCGATGCAGTAAAAGGTGTCCAAATCCCATCTTTGTATTGGAATTTTGGATTAGTATCAGAGGCATCTGGTCCCGAACCATAATAATTACCTGCTGATTTAACAACAATATAATTTGGATTATTATAAACCGTCTTGTCAAAATCAGCATCAGAACTATAATAAGATCCACTCAAAGTAGCACTGGCGTCCTTAACTAAATCTTGATAATTTGTCATATTAAAATACCATCCAGGACCTAATTTATCTGTCTTAGAATAATAATTATCCCATCCTAAATTTACACCATAAGAATGATTAGATAAATTTTCTTTTGCATTTAAAAGCTTCTGTATATTGTTTCCATTTGTTGTTGTATTAAAACTGCTATTTTTTATTTTAGCTTTTGTTAATACTCCTTTAGCTGCATATTGTGGGTATCCATTAAATGAAGCTCTACCTTCGGCTGCAATAAAACCTGATACAGAAGTTGCATGATCAGATATTGCAGTTGCTCCATTTTCGGTATCAAATAATCTGCTTGAATTTCCATAATCAAGATCTCTAAACTCAATATGTGTTCCTAGCGCTGCCCCTCCGTCCATTACTAGTACACTAACATCTTTCCCATTCAAAACAAAACCATTAATACCTTCATTTTGTAACTCAGTAATACCCGCTCCTGTATTTGCTCTAATATCATCAGTTTGGTAAAAAAAAGGTGAATCTTCTATAAAACCTGCGAGATTAGAAATTCCTTTTGATTGATCTACAATTACAGATTTAGCATTCTTATTCTGTAGACTATTAAACTTCTGTTCATTCTTTAATTGCTGCTCTTCCAGTTTTTTATAAAAAATCGCATTATTATCCTGCGCAAAAGAAGCTGACAATCCAAATAATGTAAATAATAAAATAAATGTTTTCTTCATACTATGTTTATTTATGTAATTTTATTCACTAATTATTGAAGGAGTTATTGTTGAATCTCTTATAATTAGTGTATCATTAATTTTAATATGGTCATCATTAATAATCACCGAGTCTATATCATTTTTCTTATTAAGCTCAGTAGAATTGGTCTTACATGACAATAATAATGTAAGTATCATTAATGTTAAATATTTCATGAAATTGATTTATATAAAATTAGAATTAATATCTGAATACTAATTCTAATTCATATTATTATTTTTTTGTATATTTGCACCTCAAATTTGTAAAACGGGACGAGTTCCCAAAATAATTAGTTATACTATGGCTACAAGAATTAGATTACAAAGACATGGTCGTAAAGGAAAACCATTCTTTCACATCGTAGTTGCTGACTCAAGAGCAAAACGTGATGGTCGTTTCATCGAAAAATTAGGTACTTACAACCCAATTACTAACCCTGCAACTGTAGAATTAAATGTTGATTCTGCTGTAAAATGGTTACAAACTGGTGCTGAGCCAACTAATACTGCTAAAGCTTTATTATCTTACAAAGGTGCTTTTATGAAAAAACACTTATTAGGTGGTGTTGCTAAAGGTGCGTTTTCTCAAGAAGAAGCTGACAAACGTTTCGACGCTTGGTTAGAAGCTAAAGGTGAAAAAGTTCAAGCTAAAAAAGACGGTTTAACTTCAGGTGCTGCTGCTGCTAAAGCTGCTGCATTAGAAGCTGAAAAAGCTGTTAATGAAGCTCGTGTAAAAGCTGCTCAGGAAGCTGAAGCTGCTGCACAAGTTGAAGAAACTCCTGCTGAAGAAGCAGAAGGTACAACTGAAGAAGTTGCTACAGAAGAATAATTTTTAAGTTCAGAGACGTTCCAAATGACAAAAAATGATTGCTACTATTTAGGTAAAGTTACAAAGAGACATGGTTTCAAAGGTAATTTAATCATTCACTTGGATACAGACGAACCAGAATTATACGATACTTTGGAAGCAGTGTTCATCGAGCAAGATGGTACACTGGTTCCATTTTTTTTCGAAACTTCTCAGCCTTATCAAGGCACAAAATTATTAGTAAAATTTGAAGATGTTGAAGACGAAGATGTCGACAAATTAATCAATCGCGAACTTTATTTACCTCTAAAATCATTACCAGAACTTTCTGGAACAGATTTTTATTACCACGAAATTGTTGGTTTCACGATTTATGATCAAACAAATACAGAAGTTGGAACGATAAAATCTGTTAACGATTCTGCTGCACAAGCTTATTTTGAAGTAGATGCAAACGGAAAAGAAATCTTAATCCCGATGATTGATGAGTGGATCTTAGAAGTTAATCGTAACGAAAAAGCAATGCTTATCCAAATTCCAAACGGATTATTGGAAATTTATTTGGGGTAACTTATCCATTATAAATCATTTATTTACTTCTATTTTTTGATTGAATTTTTCTAATTGTAAAATCCGGAATTTTCGACATTATATTTATTGTCAATTTCGTACCTTTGCAAACTCAATCGTAATTAAAAAATGGAAGAAGAAAAAAAATCATTGAATTTTATTGAGCAAATCATCGAAGATGATTTAGCCAACGGGATGCCGAAAGAAAATTTACGTTTTCGTTTCCCACCAGAACCAAATGGTTATTTGCATATCGGGCATGCAAAAGCAATCTGCTTAAACTTCGGTTTAGGACAGCGTTACAATGCGCCTGTAAACTTACGTTTTGATGACACTAATCCTGACAAAGAAGAGCAAGAATTCGTAGATTCTATCCGCGAAGATGTGAAATGGTTAGGTTTCGAGTGGGCTGAAGAACGCTATGCTTCTGATTATTTCCAGCAGCTTTACGATTGGGCTGTTCAATTAATTAAAGAAGGAAAAGCGTACATCGACGACCAGTCTTCAGAAGTGATTAATGAACAACGTAAAACACCTTTTGAACCAGGAATTGAATCTCCTTATAGAAATCGTTCTGTTGAAGAAAATTTAGATCTTTTCGAACGAATGAAAGCGGGAGAATTTGAAGAAGGAACACATGTTTTACGTGCAAAAATAGACATGACTTCTCCTAATATGAACATGCGCGACCCTGTTATGTATCGTATTTTGAAACGTCCTCATCACCGTACTGGAGACACTTGGAAAATGTACCCAATGTACGATTGGACGCATGGAGAATCTGATTATATCGAAGGAATTTCACACTCATTATGTTCATTAGAATTCAAAAATCATCGCGATTTATACGAATGGTACGCGAACAATGTGGAACTACCAAATCAACCTCAAAAACCAAAACAACGCGAATTTGCTCGTGGTAATGTTTCGTACATGATTACAAGTAAACGTAAGTTGATGAAATTGGTTCAAGAAGAAGTTGTAACAGGTTGGGACGATCCACGTATGCCTACTATTTCAGGTTTGCGTCGTCGCGGTTATACGCCAGAATCGATTAAGAATTTTTGGAATACAGCCGGTGTTGCAAAACGTGATAATGTATTGGATATTTCGTTATTAGAATTCTCTGTTCGTGATCATTTAAATAAAATTGCTCCTCGTGTTTTTGCTGTTATTGATCCAGTGAAAGTGGTAATCGAAAATTATCCAGAAGGACAAGTGGAGGAATTAGAAATTGAGAATAATCCGGAAGATGAAACAGCTGGAACTCGTATCGTTCCTTTCACAAGAGAAATCTACATCGAACGTGAAGATTTTATGGAAGAAGCGCCTAAAAAATTCTTCCGTTTATCATTAGGAAACGAAGTTCGTTTGAAAGGTGCATATTTCATTAAAGCTGAAAGAGTAGAAAAAGATGCTGAAGGAAATATCACAACAATCTATGCAACTTACGATCCTGAAACGAAGTCTGGAAGTGGAACTGAAGCTTCTAAACGTAAAGTAAAAGGTACGTTGCATTGGGTTTCTGCAACAGAGAATATTCCGATCGAAGTTCGAGAATATGATCGTTTATTTACAGTTGAATCTCCAGATGCAGAGAAAGATGTTGACTTTTTACAATTTGTCAATCCAAATTCTTTAACTGTAAAAGAAGGTTTTGCTGAGCCTGCTTTGAAAGAAGCCAAAGTGGAGGATAAATTCCAGTTTCAACGTATTGGATATTTTGCTTTAGATCGTGATTCTTCTACAGAAAAGTTAATTTTCAATAGAACAGTTACCCTTAAAGATACTTGGGCAAAAGTCAATAAATAAAAAAAACTATTTCATTAAATATCAAGCTCGAACAAATTTGTTCGAGCTTTTTTTATTATATTGTAAAATACAAAATCAATCCCTTATATAAATGGATTACTTAGAGAATAAAAATTCGATAAAAAACTGGAATGAAGATGATCGTCCTCGCGAAAAATTAGCTTTAAAAGGGCGTTCGTCACTTTCTGATACCGAATTGTTAGCGATTATCATGGGAAGTGGAAATCGTGATGAATCCGCTGTAGAGTTAGCAAAACGAATCTTAAATTCTGCAAACAATAATTGGAATGAATTAGCAAAATATTCAATTGTAGATTTATGCAAATTCAAAGGAGTTGGAGAAGCAAAAGCAATTTCGATAATCACAGCAATGGAAATTGGAAGAAGACGAAATTCGCAAGAGATTTTAGAACGCGACAAAATTACTTCAAGCAAAGACGCAGCCATAATTTTACAACAACAAATTGGTGATTTACCAAACGAAGAATTTTGGGTAATGTTTCTCAATCAAGGAAATCGAATCATTAAAACTGAGCAAATTTCACGAGGTGGAATTAATCAAACCGCTGTCGATATTCGAGTAATTTTTAAACGTGCCTTAGAGTTAATGGCAACTGGAATGATACTTTCTCACAATCATCCTTCTGGAAATCTTACTCCAAGTCAGTCTGATATACACATTACTCGAAAAATAAAAGAAGGTGCCACTCTTTTAGATATTCAAGTTTTAGATCACATTATTGTTTCTCAAAAAGATTTTTATTCATTTGCGGATGATGGTCTAATTTGATATCTTTAAGCTTTATTGAAAACTATTTTGAGTCAAAAAATCATCATATTTACAGAAAAAATAACGAATCGAATTGAATATATTTTCGATTTTATTTTTCATAATTTTTCTGGAATTGACTACAAAACGACTACAGATTTTGATGAGTTTTCACAATCAATTTTACCAAAAATCAACTTTTCAAATCAATTTTTAGAAAATGAAATCAATTATAAAGTTGATGATATTTTATTGGAAACTACCATTCAAGAAAATGTTGATTATTCAATTTTAAACGAATTTGGGAAATGTTTTTATTGGCTTTCTCGTTATGAAGAATACATTGCAAAACCAGAAAAATTTGATAAACACAATCGTTTTTTAGGTTCGGATTTAGATTATTCGAAACCAATTGTAGATGAAATTTGTATTGAAATTCAAAAAAAGATAAAGTCTAAATTTCCTGAAATTTATTTTAAACAGAGAGTTTTCAAACAGATTAATACTCATGACGTAGATTATGCATGGAAATATCTTCATCATTCTCCTAAAATAAAATTTGGTTCACTTTCAAAGAAAATTTTAAAAGGTGATTTCAAAGAATTTCAGAATCAAATCAAAATTTTAAATCAGCAAAAAAAAGATCCTTACGATACATTTGATTATTTGAAAGTTTTAGCTGAAAAACATCAAATCGAAACAGTTTTCTTTTGGTTATTGGGCGATTATTCTACTTTCGATAAAAATCATCATTGGAAAAATAATGCTCAAAAAAATTTAATAAATAACATTTCAACTTGGGCAAAAATTGGAATTCACCCTTCTTATCAATCTAATTTTGATGAAAATAAATTAACAATTGAAATTAATCGATTAGAAAAAATTAGCAATCAACCGATAAAAAAATCACGTCAACATTTCATTAAATTGAATTTCCCTTACACTTATCAACAATTGTTAATAAATGAAATTTTGGAAGATTACACCATGGGATTCCCACATCAATTAGGCTTTAGAGCTGGAACATCTACTCCATTCAAATGGTTTGACTTATCAAGAAATCAACAAACATTGTTAAAAATATATCCTTTTGTCGCAATGGATGTTACATTGAAAAATTATTTAAAATTAACACCGCAACAAGCTTTAGAGGAAATAAAACGATTGAAACAAACAATTAAAGCCACAAACGGAACGTTTATAACATTATTCCACCAATCAAACTTGAACGAAGATTGGACTGAATGGCGAAAAGTTTACGAAAGTATTTTTAAATGATAAAAAGAGTTTCTCGAAAAAAATTAGATGTTAATAAATATACCGAATGTCTCAACAAATCGGTGAATTACCGCATTTATGCCGAAGTTTTTTATTTGGATGCTTTAGTTGAAAACAATTGGGATTGTTATGTTTTGAACGATTATGAAGCCATAATGCCTTTGCCATATACAAAAAAAATTGGTATAAAATTTATTACACAACCAATTTATTGTCAACAATTAGGAGTTTTTCATCAAGAAAATTTCTCAAAAGAAACTTTTCAACTTTTTGAGAAAAAACTACATCGAAATTTAGTGAGAGCTTATGCTTTTAATGAGGAAAATACAGAGATGTTTGAACCGAAGGGACAGAAAAAGGTTAATTATATTTTAGATTTGAATCAAGATTATGAAATTTTATTTTCAAATTACAGTAGAAATAGAAAAAATGAAATTCGTAAAGTAGAAAAATCCAATTATAACATTGAAAAAGTTACTCAATTAAATCGATTTTTCAAAATAAATTCATCTTATGAATATTTGATCGCAAATAATTTAATAAACTATTCGCAAGAAAAAATTCAAAGTTTATTTAATCAAAAAATTATTAATATTTATGAAATTTTTGATCAAGAAGAAAATTTAATTGGTTGTCAACTAATCATGATTTCTAAAAATCGAGTTTATAATTTTGCTTTTGCAAGAAATAAGAATTCAAAAAGTAATTTTGGATCAGCTTACATAATAGATTACATTATCAAAAACTTTTCTAATTCAGAATTAACACTTGATTTCGAAGGTTCTATGATTCCTTCTATAGCTAAATTTATGCAAGGTTTTGGTGCTATAAAAAATCATTATACAAACTATTCTAATTTAGACTTTTTGACAAAGAAAAATTAATTCACGATAGCCATTTCCAACAGAAAGTTTCTTTGCTAAATTATGATCAATTTTATTTCGATAATCTATTTTTTCGACAATTATATTTTCACGTTTTAATCTTTCTTGAAAGTCCTGTCCATGCAATCTCAATAAATCTTTTTCGCCATAATTTTTTAATCGTTCTTCTTCTGTCTTAAATTCAGCATTTTCAAACGTATTATTTATTGGATGAATAGGAGTTTGAATCAAAGCTTTTCCTCCTTTTTTTAGAACGCGAAACAATTCATCAATTGCCTTTTTTTCGTTTGGAATATGCCCTAAAACATGACAACAAATTATATAATCAAATGTGTTATCAGGATAATTTATTGAAGTAATATCCATTTCTTCATCAGCAAGATTAATGTTAATATCAGCATTGATATAACGTAAATTATCGGTCTGTTTAAAAATATTTTTCAATGCGTCTTCTGGAGCAATATGCAATAATTTATTCGGTTTAACCAATAAATCTGTTTCATTTTTTATAAACTCTAACAAAACTCTTGTCCTTTCTAATGAACCACAATTTGGACATTCAGCATTTTCTCGGTTATCTATACCGTTTGATTTATCCAAAAACTTAGAAAAAGATTGTTCGCAACAATTACAATAAAAATTATTTCCTTTCAGAAATAATCCATTCAATTTCTTTAAATTTTTTCTATTATTAATTCTTATCTTTTCGGAAAATATTTTTTTATAAAATGTTTTAATTGCATTCATTACTTACAAACGTTAAGACTGCTATTTTATGATATTAAATTTATTCAAAAAAAATATATTTCCTTTTTACCATACAGTTTCAGATAAAAGATTAATTCATATCGATCAATTATATCCATTAAAATCTATTGATCAATTTCAACGTGAATTAGATTTTTTTCAGAAAAATTATGTCAATATTTCTATGATTGAATTAATTGATTTATACGAAAAAAATGGTTCTATTCCTCAAGAAAATTACTTTCATCTTAGTTTTGATGATGGTTTGAAACAATGTTACTCTATAATTGCTCCAATATTAAAAGAACGAAATTTAGATGCAACTTTTTTTATCAATCCAAATTTTATTGACAATCAAGAAGTTTTTTATCGGTATAAAGTTGCTTTCATTTTAGAAAACATTACAGACAATAACCTTAAAAAAGAACTTTTAAATTATTCTATTCATGATCTTAAAAAAATTAATTCATTAATTTTAAAACAAGAAATAAAACTAAATGATGTTGAAATTTATTTGAATGAAAATGAAATTAAAGCATTAATTCATCAAGGCTTTACAATTGGCGCACATTCAATGAATCATCCTTATTATCGCGATATTTCTTTTGAACAACAACTTATAGAGACAAATGAAAGTTTAGATTTTATCCAACAAAAGTTTAATTTGGATTATCGAGTTTTTTCTTTTCCTTTTACAGATGATGGAGTTTCTATAAACTTTTTTAATACTATAAAATCCGATTTTACATTTGGTACGGCAGGAATAAAAAACGATGAGATTTCAACAAATATTCAGCGACTTCCGATGGATAATTGTATTTCTAACCCAGCAATTTTTATAAAAAAGAATCGTTATAAATTTTATATTCAGAAACTACTACAGAAGCATGTTGTTTCTCATTAATTAATTCTTAAATCTATAGAAAAAATTCTCTTTGGATTATCGTAAAGTTTAAGAATATTTCCTTCATAATTCTTTGGTGTATAAATAGCACACATTGTATTTTCTACATGATATAGATTTTTATGAAATTGTTTAGGAACTCCTTTTATAATTGCATTCAATATTTCAAAACGTATCTTTTCTGGCGAGAATGCATAATCATGCCAAATAACGATAGAGTTTTCATGAATCAGATGTTCAAAAACATTTTTTGTATCCGAAACTACAAAATCAAAACGATGATTTCCATCGATAAAAATTACATCAAATTTTTTATTCAATCCTGAAAAATCAAATTTAGTCGAGTCTCCTAAATGTTGTTTTATTTTAGATTTATCTTTTATAAAAAAACCATGTGCATTTTCATAATCTTGTGAAAAGTTATACGTTTTATAATCCTTTGTATCTAAATCTAACGTATTCAAATCATCAGCAACATCAATCAAATTAACAATACTTTCTCCTCTCCAAGTTCCAATTTCGAAATATTTACATTGTTCAAATTCTTTACACGCATTTTTCAGCAGTAATAAATCTGTAATCAAAGAACCGCCATCTAAAAAAGCAACTGTATCTAATTTTCCGTCAAAATTTGGAAATAATTGATCTAAAGAAACTTGATTTAGTCCTTTCTTATAATGATTTGGCGTTTTCTTTTCCCAATTTTCATTTTGGTCAATGATAATATTTAATAACCAAGGATTCTTACAAATTTGAAAAAATCCATTTATAAATTTTGATATTTTTTTTGATAATGACATTTTTAAATATTTTTTAAATACTTATTAAACAAATAATATGCGTATAATCCAGAAATTAAGAAAGTTATTAACATACCTAAAGCTGCTCCTTCTATTCCATAAAAAGGAATTAATAGCGCATCAAAAATAACTAAACAAACAATTGAGAGGATTGATACTCTTACATTCCAATCTGATCTTCCTATTGTACTATTCAAGTTAATGTATAATACTCTAAACAACATTGCTAAAACAACTGCTATTGTTGCAATAAAAAAAACTGTACCACCAGTTAAATAACTTTTATTGAAAAATAACTCGATTATAAAATCTCTAAGAAAATAACTTCCTAAAAGAATACTAATTCCTATAGGAATGAATAGCTTATAATAATTTTTTATATAAAATTTCAGAAAATCCTTGTTCTGACTATTTTTAATAATTCGAGGAAAATCGGTTTGAAATAATATAGTCGGAATAAATAATAAATTCATAGGCAAAAGAATCGCAACTTTATACAAAGCAATATCTTTATCTGTCATAAAAATCGCAATCATTCCAATATCAATCGAAAACAATAACTCTGAAGCGAAATAAGCCAAAGATTCCATTCTTCCATATTTCCACATCATTTTCCAATTCATTTCACTTAAACCACTTATTGATTGTTGTAAAATTGTTTTAGAATAGAAAAATAAACTAATAAAAGGTGTAATCGCCAGCGAAATCATATAACCAATTGCTCCAAAGTTGATGGTTAAGAAAAATGTAAAAATCAGTCCCAAACAGTTAATCAATATATTTAATGAAGCAAACTTTTTATTAAAACCATTTATACGATAATCAATTGTAAGATGTGATTGGAAAAATAAGCCCAAAAGACGAACAGAAAACAAGAGAATAATCCACAATAAATGATCAAATTTTATGGCATAAAAATTAGCAATTACAATAAAAAGACTACATAAAATAAGCTGATTAATAACACCATTTCTAAATAATTTTCGACTTAGGTCTTTACGTGTTTGTTCATTTTCTTCACCAGCACCAAATTTCATCAAAACCTGTAATGAACCTAATCCATTCCATGGCGTAACAAACCCAATGATAGATGCGATAAGTGTTATACGACCAAATTCATCTTGAGGAATCATTTTTACAATGAAAATGGTATTAATCAACATCACTAATTTTTCTACCACAAAAGATAAAAAAACGTAAAAACCATTGTTTTGTAAAAAGGATTGTATGAATTTGATTAAATCTTTCATTCTAAAACTTTCGTGTAGACATCATCAAATTGTTGAGCAATTTCTTCCTTAGAAAAATTATTCAAAACATAATTATTTAATTCCTTTGGTGTTGCAAATTCATAACCTTCTATCACCTCAACCATTGCTTTATAAAGTGCTGATTCATCATTTTTATTCACAATAAATCCAAAATTATTTGGCATAAATTCTTTAATTCCACCAACATCACTTGCGATAACAGGAATTCCCGAAGCAAAAGCTTCTATTTGTACACAAGGTTGATTTTCATAATTACTAAAAAGTACAAAACAATTCACATTTTTCATCTTTTGATTCACTTCAAAATGTTGTAATCGCCCAAAAGATTTTACAAAAGCAGACAAATTATTTTCTTCAACAAAATTATTAATCAAAGTTAAATCTCCATTTCCTCCAATCTGAAATTCAAAATCATAGCCATTATCAACTAACTTTTTAACAACATTCAACATTCCTAAAATATTTTTATGTTCATTTTCTAAATGCGAAAGATGTAAAAAAGTTATTCTTTTTATTTTACAATCTTCTTTTACCGAAAACAATTCTACATCCACAACATTTGGAATAATTTTTACAATTGTTATAGGATAAATTTTAAGTATTTTCTGTGCTAAATCATTTGAAACAGGCGTTAAAACATCTACCTTTCTAAGTATTTTTTTAATTAAAAACTTCTTGTAAAATGGAAATGAAATAAAACGTTCTGGAGAAAATCCTGTCCAATGCTCTGTTAAAACTATTGGTTTTTTGTATTTATTTTTCAAAAACAAAGCAACTAAACCAGCTGGATAAACAACATTGAGATGAATTATATCAAAATTATTAACCAAAGAAACTCCTTTCAGAAAAGCTATAAATTGTTTGATTAAATTAAACGGACGAAAAAAAGATGGTTTAAAATAAACAATTATTTCCCTTACATTTTGGTTGATAGAATCATCTATTTCAAAATTAGATTTTAAATTTTCATCTTTTACTGCATGAACAAGCGTCACATTATTTAAAGTAGAGATAGAACGTAAATGGCGCTGAATAAAATCTCCATTATCTAAAAAAATTCTACTCGGATACCAAGATGCTAAAGCTAAAATATTTTTTCTCGAATTATTCACCTAACTTTTTATAACGTTTCAGTTCTTTCATTACAAAGTAAAGTTGAACCAAATAGCCCATTCCTGCAAAGAAAGAATATAGAGATAACGTCAAAAGTATGTTTTTATTTAGTCCGCCAATCACACAAGTAATCAATGTGACGAAAACCAAATAAATATTGAAGTATAGTGCGTAATGATTTTTCTTGATAACCACAACTATTTGCTGAATAGGATTCATTGCAGAACGACACAAAATCCAAAATGAAAGTATCCACGTCATAATATGCAGACCTCGCCATTCTGGTCCAAGCATCCACTCGAGAATAAAAATTCCGATACAATTCATCAACAAAAGAAAAACAGCAATTGCTCCAACATTGTACAGCACCACTTTTTTCGATAAATCATATAATTGATGTGAACGATGATCAATCATTGCAGCAGATTTCTGAAAGAAAACTTTCGACATCGAATTGGAAAGCAACGTCAAAGGAACAACCAAAACTTTAGCTGAATTTCCCACAAAAGCTACATCTTCTTTCAAGAAATAAATCGCGATCATAATTGGCAATAAATTGTTAGCAATTGCATTCAACGATTCTGAGGGTAATGTATATTTTATGATTTCTTTGTTCTTAGAAATTGTTCGTTTAGCCAACCCAAAGTCAATGGAAGAAAATCGTCCTTTTGTAATTGAAAAATAATATGCACAAGACAAAATAGTTCCGAAAATTGTTCCATAAATCAATCCTGTTTCTTTGTAGCCTATCCAATAAAAAATGAACTGAAAAAAAACCGAAAACAACGCATTAATCACAAATCCAGTCGAAATACTTTTGAATAATTTATACTTTGTAAACAACGTATTTTGTACATTGTTCCAAGCTGTAAATACCCCTGCAACACAACTTAAGAAAACAATAAATAAGGAGGTTTTGAATGTGAAAATTTTTTCTAAAATAGCATAACCCAAAAAGAATAAAATCGTTACAATACTACTCACTAATAATAAGGTTGTAAACAAATTTCTAATCGCTTTCGATGATTTCGAAATCACGAAAATATTCTCTAAACGAAATGTTGTCAAAATAGAAAGAATGGCCACAAAACTCAAAAAAGCATTGTAAGTTCCCGATGCTTCTGGACCATAAATTCGAGCCAAAATAATTCCGCCAATAAACATAATCACTTGCGCAATTGTGTTACCTACCAACAAAGACAAAACACCTTTGGCATTCTTCGTTTTAAATTTTTCTAACTTCGCTTTCAATTGATATTTTCTTCATCAGCAAATCTACATAAAATCCTTAGCTTTGCATTTATGAACACAATAAAACACGTTTTTTTCGATCTTGATAACACACTTTGGGATTTCAGAAAAAATGCAAAATTCGCGCTAGATGAGCTTTACAAAAAGTATGATGTAGAAAATAGATATGGTTTTACATTCGAGGAATTTCATCCATTTTATCACGATAGCAACGAAGGTCTTTGGGCTTTGATTCGTGACAAAAAAATTACAAAAGAAGAATTACGTGCTCGTCGTTTCAAAGAAGCTTTTGATAATCTTGGGATTGATAATGATGCTCTAGCAAAGATTTTTGAAGATGAATACATGGAAACGATTACCAATTACAATGAAGTGGTGGATGGAGCAATGGAATTGTTGGATTATTTGAAACCAAAATATCAATTACACATTATCACAAATGGATTTATCGAAGTTTCGAAACGTAAAATTGAAACATCAGAATTAAATGGTTTTTTTGATACGGTGACTTATGCAGACGAAATCAAAATCTTGAAACCTGATCCTCGTATTTTTTCTTTGGCAATGGAAAAATCTGGTGCTAAAAAAGATGAATCAATTTACATTGGTGACGATTGGATTGCGGATGCTGTTGGCGCAAAAGCTTTCGGAATGTCAGCGATTTTCTTTGATCGATTAGATGATAATTTTTCGATGGATGATGTTCCTACAATTACACATTTAGATGAAGTAAGAAATTATTTATAAACTTAAGGTTCAGAAATTCTGAACCTTTTTTTATGTCAGAAAAAAATCTATTTTTGATAAAAATTACTCAATACTTATGAATTTAAACAACCTAAAATTTCCGCTTGATATAAAGTTTCATATTGCAACTTTTTCCAATGATTTTTCTGTAACAGATGCTAATAATCAACCTGTGTTTTATGTACGCGAAAAAATTCTTTCGTGGCGAGATGTGATTAAAATCTACCGTGATTCATCGAAAAAAGAAGAACTTTTTCAACTTCGTTCGAATAAAATCATCGATTTTCAACAAACTTTTACCATTACAGATGCGAACGGAAATGTTGTTGGTAAAGCAAAACGAAAAACTTTCAAATCCTTTTGGAAAGCGACTTTTCATATTTACGACGCAAATGATAATCATTTATTTACAATCAACGAACGTAGTGGTTTTACGCGTATGATGGACGGAATGGTTGGAGAAATTCCCGTTGTAGGATTTTTCTCAGGTTATATTTTCAATCCAAAATATGTTTTAACTGATTTACAAGGAAGAGAAATGATGGAAGTATCAAAAGAACCTTCATTCTTTGGACGAAAATTTAAATTAAATCAATATCAATCATCCGAAAATGATACACTTTTTGTTTTGAGTTTTATGATGATGCTCATAAGCGATAGAGATCGAGGATAATTTTATTTAAAAAAATATTTGCAGATTCAAAAATAGTCTTTATATTTGCAGTCCAAAATAAGAACAATAGTTTCTTATCCGGAATGGCCGAGTGGCGCAACTGAATAGCGCACTTGATTACGGCTCAAGAGGTTACAGGTTTGAATCCTGTCTCGGTCACAAAAGCAAAAGCTCATCAAAATTTGATGAGCTTTTTATTTTAATACACTTCTGTTTCTTGCGGAATTTCTTCTACTTTTTGAGAGTTTTTTGTCGTAAAAAATATACAATTCCCAAACCATGTGAACCAAAAAATATAAAATCCGAAATGGAACGTCTTTTTCAATAAACGATGTGAGGTTTCAGTAAAATCGTAATAGCAATAAATTAATCCAATAATTCCCATAAAAAGGAAAATGAGAGGCAATAACAAACGTTTAAAACGTTTCGTTGTTTTCTCATTCCAAATGGATAATACAATAAAAATAACAGCTTGTATAGCGAATAATAACAAGGCTGTTTTCCACCACGATTTCAGGATCGTATATTCGTTGTAAATAATTGTGATTCCTATTTTACCGATGAATGACATTTTCGAAATCATTATTCCAGAAAGTAAAGAGGAAAATGCCAATATGAGAAGATGTATAATTTTGTTTTTCATTTTAATTAAAATATAAGAAAGCAACACCAAATATTAATCCAATTAGAATTAACAAACCTACTACTGCATTATAAAATTTATGCCAACCTGATTCATTTTGAGAAAATTCCTCAAAATTTAACTTTGGATTAAATAGTTTTAAAATAATATATCGAAATCGTATTCCAAAAATTTCTATTATAAGTTCACTAATCGCAATAAAAATTATTTCAAGAATAATCTGCATATAAATAATTTACAATCTAATATAAAACAAAAAAGCCTTGCAAATGCAAGGCTTTAAATATTTTGATGAATAATTCTCTTATAAATTAATTGAGAAATCCATTAATTTTTTGAATTCTTTCAAACGTTCAGCTAAACCATCACGTGTTAAATCTCCTAATGATTCAGTACCGAATTTTTCACATGTTACAGATGCTAATGCAGATCCGTAAACAATTGCACGTTTCATGTTATCGAAAGAAAAATCGTTTGTTTTTGCTAAGTATCCGGAGAAACCTCCTGCAAATGTATCTCCTGCTCCTGTTGGATCGAAAACATCTTCTAATGGTAAAGCTGGTGCAAAGAAAACTTGTTCTTCTTGGAATAATAAAGCTCCATGTTCACCTTTTTTGATGATAACTGTTTTTGGTCCGAATGTCATGATTTTTTTAGCAGCTTTCACTAAACTATATTCACCTGACATTTGACGCGCTTCTTCGTCATTAATAGAAATTACATCAACATCTTTGATCACATCCATCAACTCATTCCAAGCACAATCCATCCAAAAGTTCATTGTATCTAAAACAACCAAACCTGGACGATTATCTAATTGTGTCAACACTCCTTTTTGTACCAATGGATGTAAGTTTCCTAACATCAAAACGTCTGGAGATTTGCGATCTTGAGGAACAATTGGATTAAACGTTTCTAAAACATTCAATTCTGTTGCTAACGTATCACGTGTGTTCAAATCATTATGGTATTTACCTTCCCAAAAGAATGTTTTTCCTTCTTTTACGATTTCCATTCCATCTAAATTAATTCCTTTTGAAATTAATAAATCGATGTATTCTTGTGGAAAATCTCCACCAACAACTGAAACGATTGCAGTATCCACGCCCAATAAAGAAGACGCCATACCGATATATGTAGCGGCACCACCTAAGATTTTATCTGTTTTTCCGAAAGGAGATTCTAATTTATCAAAGGCAACTGTACCAACTGTTAATAAACTCATTTTATATTCTTGATTAAATAGTTTGCAAATATATTGAATAGATTTGAATTAAGTCATATTAAGACAATGCATTAGCCAAATCAACAAAAGCAACTTCGGTTTGTTCTCCCGAAATCATATCTTTTACCGTCGCTTTTTGCTCTGCAATTTCTTTTTCACCTAAAAGAATTACTTTCTTAATTCCTTTTTTATCAGCATATCCCATCTGCTTTTTCATTTTTGCATCATCAGGATAAACCTCTGTATTAATTCCACTTTGACGTAATTGTTTTACCAATTTCATTGCCTCAGCAGCTTCTTTCGTTCCGAAATTAATGAACAACGCTTGAATATTTGTTGAATCTTCTAAAGCTGGGAATAAATTATTTTCTTCTAAAACTAAATACGTACGATCTAATCCAAAAGAAATTCCAACTCCAGAAATATCTTTCAATCCGAAAATTCCTGTCAAATCATCGTAGCGACCTCCTCCACCAATAGATGAAGAGAATTCTCCGATTTTCGCTTTCACTTCGAAAATAGCTCCTGTATAATAATCTAAACCACGTGCTAACGTCAAGTTCAAAACTAATTCAGCCGATTGTAAACCAATATTTGTTGTATTTTCAAAAACAAATTCTAATTCTTCAATTCCTTTTAATCCTGTTTCCGAAGATTTTAAAATTTCTTTTAATTGAGCAAATTGTGTTTTATAATCTCCATTCATTGAGAATAAAGGTGATAAAATTTCAATCGCAGAATCAGAAATTCCTTTTCCACGCATTTCTTCTTTTACCGCTTCTTCACCAATTTTATCCAACTTATCTAAAGCCACAGTAAAATCAATCAATTGAGCCGAAATATCTGCTACTTCTGCTAAACCTGACAAAATTTTACGGTTGTTGATATGAATTTCAACTGGCGTTTTTAATTCTGTAAAAACTGAATCATATAATTGTACAAAATCAACTTCTTGTAACAACGAATCCGAACCTACAACATCTGCATCACATTGAAAAAACTCACGGAAACGACCTTTTTGAGGACGATCGGCACGCCAAACTGGTTGAATTTGGTAACGTTTGAAAGGGAATGTAATTTCATTCTGATGTTGCACCACATAACGTGCGAAAGGCACAGTTAAATCGTAGCGCAATGCTTTTTCTGAAATTTGCGAAATTACTTTTTGACTATTTCTATCTGTTAACAATTGCGAATCAACTTTTGCTAAATAATCTCCAGAATTCAAAATCTTGAAAATTAAACGGTCTCCTTCTTCTCCATATTTACCTGTTAAAGTTGATAAATTTTCGAATGATGGAGTTTCGATTGGAGAAAATCCGAACAAAACGAATTGTTTTTTAATCGTGTTGATAATATATTGACGACGATTCACTTCTAAAGGCGAGAAATCTCTTGTCCCTTTTGGAATCGATGGTTTTTGAATTGCCATTTTTTCTAAATCTTTCTTTTAAAGATGCAAAAATACATCATTTTGATTTTTAACTCGACATTTTGTTTCAAAATCATTGTTTTAGGATTGAAAATCATTATAAAAAATCATAAATCAAACTTCGTGAATCCTAAATCCTAATTATTATCGTAATTTTGCTTTCATGTATTTAAAAGAACTTAAAGCACGACAATTCAAGAATTTTGATGAAAATAATTTCGAATTTTCTCCAAAGATTAATGCTTTTGTAGGACAAAATGGGAAAGGTAAAACCAATGTTTTGGATGCTATTCACTATTTGGCTTTAAGCAAATCGTATCTCAACCATTCGGATGCGATGAACATACAATTTGATTGTGATTTTTTTACATTAGAAGGCACTTTTGATAAGAATGAAGCAGATGATGTTATTTTCTGTTTGGTTCGTTCTGGTCAACCCAAACAACTAAAACGAAATTCGAAGTCATATGATCGTATATCGGATCATATCGGTCAATATCCTTTGGTCATGATTTCGCCTTATGATAGCGATTTGATCAAGGAAGGAAGTGAAGTTCGTCGAAAGTTTTTGGATAATATTATCTCGCAATCGAACAAGCAATATTTAGCTGATTTAATGCGATACAATAAAGTATTAGTCCAACGAAATGCTTTACTAAAATATTTTGTTGCCAATAATACGTTTGACGCTTCATCGTTAGAAATTTATGATGAAGAGTTGATTCATTTGGGTAAAAAAATACACGAAACTCGAAAAGAATTTATAAAAACTTTTTTAGACGCTTTCCTAAAATATTACAACGAAATTTCTGAAGGACGAGAAAAAGTAAATATCGAATATGTTTCTCAGCTTAATGATGCACCTTTTGAAACGGTTCTGAAAGAGGCTTTGTACAAAGATCGTTCGACACAATATTCGACAGCTGGAATTCATAAAGATGATTTATTGTTTACGATTACCAATTATCCAATCAAGAAATTTGGTTCGCAAGGTCAACAAAAATCGTATTTAATCGCTTTGAAATTGGCCCAATTAGAAGTTATCAAATCATCCTTAAACATTACTCCTTTATTATTATTGGACGATATTTTTGATAAATTGGACGAACATCGTGTAACACAATTGATTAAATTAGTAAACGAGGAACGATTCGGTCAAATTTTTATTACTGACACACATCCCGAAAGAACAGAGCAAATCATTAAACAAATTAATTCTGAAAGTAAAGTTTTCCGTTTATGAAAAAGTACGAAAAAAGAAGTAATCAGCAAACGCTTGGTCAAGCTTTGGAGCATTTTATTAAACAAAGTGGAAAAGAAGAATTGATTTGGGAAGTGAAAGCAGAAGAGGCCTGGCAAACGGTGATGGGAAAGTTTTTCGAGAAATATACGGACCGAGTTGAAGTAAGACAAAGAGTTTTGTATGTAAAAATTAATTCTCCTGCAATGAGACAAGAATTATTGATGGGAAAATCGAAGATTCTAGCTAATATAAATGAAGAAATTAAAAAGGATTTTTTAGTTGACGTAAAAATATTTTAAATGCCTTACATCGAACATTCTACTTACCCTACACCTAATTTCATCAATCGAAATGCGCATCTTTCTACTATTATTCCAGCGAAATTCAAGAAATATCCTGTTCCAGATTACACAAGAGAAAAAATGGAAACCGATGATGGCGATTTTCTGAATTTGGATTGGCGATTTCAAGAAAATAAAGACAAATTAGTTATACTTTTTCACGGATTAGAAGGCGATTCGAAACGAACGTATCTTAATTCGTGTTCAGATTATTTTTATGATAAAGGATTTAATATTCTAGCTTGGAATCATCGCTCTTGTGGAGGTGAAATGAATGACACTTGTCGTTTGTATCATCATGGATCAATTGATGATGTACACAGAGTTGTAGAAAAAGCGTTGAAAGAAAATTATCAAGAAGTTTATTTGATTGGCTATTCGATGGGTGGTGCTTTGGTTTTGAATTATCTTGGAGGTTATGAAGTTTCGAACAAGATAAAATCTGCTGTTGTTTTTTCTGCACCAATTTCTCTAAAATCATGTGCTGACACATTGAAAATATTTCCGAATACAATTTATTTTAAAAATTTCAAACGCACTTTAGTTCCAAAATTTAAAATAAAAGCAAAACAATTTCCAGGAGTTCTGAATGAAAAAATGATTGATAAGATCAAAACATTTGATGAAATTGATGATTATTTTACTGCACCAATGCATGGTTATAGCAGCAAAGAAGATTACTATCACAAAGCTTCTCCTGCAACTGTTTTAGACCATATCACAACACCTTGTTTGATTGTAAATGCTGCAAATGATCCTTTTTTGGGGGATGATTGCTATCCTATTGAGCGATTAAAAAATCATTCCTACTGCACTTTCGAAATGCCTAAATATGGTGGACATTGTGGATTTCCTTTAAAGGATAATTCTCACTCTTGGTCTGAGATAAGAGCTTGGGAATTTATAAAGAGTTTGTAAAATAATACGCATAAAAAAACCTCGAAGTAAACTTCGAGGGTTTTTTATTATTTATTTATAAACTTTGTTAATTTTATTAAATCAGATTCGTTTGTAGAATTAATTTTTTCTTTATTTATATATGCTTTTATCTTATCATCTTTAAAAAAATTAATAAATTCTTTTTTCTTGTTAGGAATTAAAATAATATCATTCTTAAAATTCATAAAATAAATTGGCTTATCAGATGTATATTCTTTCGTTAATGTTCCGACATCCATTATATCTTCTTTTTGTAAAATTTCTTTTAAAATTACTTTTTCCTTTTTATAAAGGTTAATATTTTTTCCTTCTGAAAGTATTTGTAAAAAACCAGATTCTAAATTACCATCTTCTAATTTATAATGCTCTATATAAATAAATTTTTTATTACTATTTATAAAAGTAATAATCATATTCTGCAGCTTATCTAAGTCATAAGAAACATTCTCGTTTAGATACTCCATTTCATCAGAGTAGTGATTATAACGCAATAACTTTACATTAGAATTAGCACCTTCTATAGTAAATGGTGAAAGTCCATCCTTTAAATAAGGATTACCTTTTATTGACAAATCAATTTTAGATAATTGAATTCTATGGCTACCTTGAGAAACACCTACTGTCAATGGGTCGAGATTAACTTGACCGTTTACATAGCATATAAAAAATAAAAAAATAATACTATATTTAATTTTCATAATTCAAATTATATTTAATTGAATTTACAAATATTATGTCAATAAAAAAAAGACTATCTTAAAAAGATAGTCTTTTTTATTACTTAAATTAATATCCTGACGTTTGGGTCATATTAGGATTTCTATTGATTGTTCCTTGATCAATAGGCAATTGCCATTTATGACTAGTAGGTGTTAAAGTTTGTCCAACAGGAACACTTCCACTTCCATCAGCATAAAAACCATTTCCTGATCTTTGAATACCATTTTTATATTGCGCAGGTACATTTACATTTTGCAATCTTTTTAATGTAAACCATCTATCACCAGTTTCAAAAGCCAGTTCCTTACGTCTTTCCAGAATAATTGCATCAAATATAGCTACTCCAGTTTCCCCTCCTGCATAAGAAGAATATCTATTGTTTCTTAATTTATTTAATGTTGCTAAAGCCCCTCCTTGATCACCAGATAAATATTGTGCTTCAGCTAAATCTAAGATAGTTTCTTCAACTCTCAAATAACGTCCATTATTTACTCCTGGAATATTTGTAGCTGGATTTCCAGAAATATATTTATTAACAGCAATTGTAGGCTTTCCATTTGCATTTTTTGGATTAAATAATTTCACACTAGCTGACATTCTTTCAGGCTCTGTAGTTGGATTAAATAACTCATAAAATCTTTTATCTACAGAATATTCCATATTGATACTAGCATTGCTTGTTCCTTGACTATAGCTAACTCCAATTGCAGGATCATTTGTTAAAACAAAAGGAATTTCAAATAATACTCCATTACTATTTATACCTTTCCACATGTTTAGCAATTGGTCTTTAGCTACAGGATCAACCTTATTTACAACAGGTTGCGCATACTCAATCACTTTAGTATAATTCCCTAAGTATAAATAAGTTCTAGCTAACAACGCTTGTACAGTATTACTATTAATTCTATCAGTACCAGTACTTGTGTTTAAATTACTTAAAGCTTCAGTAAAATCTTTAAGTATTTTATCATATACTACTTTAACATTCTCTTCTCTACCTGGAGATTCAAAAGGGATATATTTATCTATATATGGTATCCCTTGCGAACTTAAAGCATCTGCACTTTGAGTTGGTATTTTAGCATAAGTTCTTGCAACCTCTAAATGTACCAATGCCCTTAAAGCTAAAGCTTCACCTTTTATTTGACGTTTAAAATCTCCTTCGGGTAGATTATCTATTTTAGCTAAAATTAAATTAGCTCGCATAATAATATTATACGATGAATTATATTTTGAAGTTGGAGTCATATTTCCATCATACTCCCATTGAGTAGACGCTAACCTATTTGCCTGACGACCATTAGTATTAAATATTACATCATCTGCTAATATATCTCCTAAAACATTTATGTCTGAAGATCCGTTAGATGCAGCATAGTACCCTGATTGTTTAAAACCTTGGTAAACTCCTAATATAGCTCTTGTAAAATCTGCAGGAGTTTGATAAAAATTCTCTACAGCTGTACCTGTAGGAGAATCTTGCATAATATCATCATCACTACAACTATTAAATGATAATAATAATGATAAAGCTAAAAATGTTATTTTAATTTTTTTCATCTTTTTTTTTTAGAAATTAACATTTAAACCTAATGAATAAGTTCTTGTATTTGGATATGAAAATAATGAATATGCGTTTGCTATAAATCCAGAATCACCAGGAACAGCATATCCACTACTTGCAGTCCCAGCAATAGGATTACCATGGAATTTAGTCCATAAAGCCAAGTTTTGTATTTGTGTAAAAATTCTAACTCCTTTTAAACCTGTACCTTTTAATAATTCGTCAAACGTATATCCAAGAGATAAACTTCTAAAGTTTAAATAATCAGATTTCTCTAAGAATTGAGTAGAATATCTAAATCCAGCTGAAGTTGGACGTTGAAATTCTGTTTGATCACCTGGATTTCTCCAATAATCATTTGCTTGAACAGCTTTATTATTAGTTGTTGTAGGACTAGTTAATATTTGATAGGTGTTATTATAAGTATAACCTCCCGCACTAAAAACAAAATCTGCATTTAAATCAAATCCGTAAAACTTAGCATTTAATCCAAAACCTCCTGTTAAAGTAGGCATAGGAGATTTACCTGTCGCTATTGCATCTCCTGCATCATAAGTTTCAGTTATATTCCCATCTAAATCATAGTATTGCGCATTACCATTATCTCTATTAATACCTGCAAATTTCACCATATAAAATTGATACGGAGCTCCTCCTTTTATATGTTTCATATCTTCAACAGTTCCAGAAACTATTAATTCATCTAAACCATTTAAGTCATTTATTTTATACTTCATTTTTGTTAAAGTACCATATACACTTAAACCATACTCTTTCTTATTAATAATATCATAATTTAACTCAACCTCTACCCCACTAGAAACTAATTCTCCAGCATTAATAGTTGTTTTAAATGAACCTGTTTCTCTTGGTAACTCTTTAGTAAATAAAAAATCTGTACGTGTATCTTTAAAATACGAAACATTACCAGTTAATGATCTATTAAGCAAAGCAAAATCTAATCCTACATTTAATTTTTTATTAATTTCCCATGTAGTATTTGGATTTGCAATATTTAAAGATGGAGCAGCAATCCCTTGACTATTATATGTTCCAGTCATAGACATTAAAGTCAAATTAGAATATCTTGCTAGACCTGAATCATCTCCTACTTCACCATAAGATGCTTTCAACATCAAACTATTAACAAATTTATTAGATCTTAAAAAGTCTTCTTTTGCTATATCCCAAGCAACAGAAGCTCCCCAAAAAGTTCCATATTTATTATCTAATCCAGCTAAAGAAGTTCCATCTCTTCTTACATAACCATCAACAAAATATTTTCTTGCATAATCATAGTTAACAGAACCTAAATACCCAAAACGAGTCACAGCCCATCTTGCAGTATTTGAAGACTGTAATTTAGTTGTAGCTAAACTTTGTACATCTTGATAATCATTAGGAAATCCTTGAGAACTTAAAGACATTGAATAGCTCGATTGATTAATATACTCTGAAGCTATAGTTGCTCTAATATTATGTTTGTTAAATGATTTTATATAACTAACCTCGTTTCTCCAGTTATAATCAAGCCTATCAAGACTCTGATCACTTTTCGATCCTCCAGAACCTAAAATGTTAGCCATTAAATTAGAAGAAGGAGCTGTAAAATTTTCATATTGTAATCTTCTGTATGTAGCTCCAAATGTTGTTCTAGCAAATAAATTTTTAGCTAGTTCATATTCAAAAAATGCAGAACCATATAATCTAAACGTTCTCGTTTGATTCTTTGTATAATACATTTCATCTAATGCATTATACCCCATAGCGTTTACAGATTGATTAAATGTAGGATCTCCATTAGCTTTATATATGATATTTCCATCATTATCTAGCTCATAAACACTAGCAAATGGTCTATTTTGTAAAACACTGTAAAAAGCATTTTGACCGTTATTAATATCTCTAGGTTCATCTAATGTTTGATAAGACCCATTAAGATTAATTCCATATTTAGCTTTATCTGATAATTTAGACGAAATATTAAGAGTTCCTGTAATTCTATCTAAACCTTTGTAATAGTTAACCGCTCCTGAATTTTTATCATAACCAATTGAAAAAGATTGAGAATCTCCATCAATATTACTAGCCATATTAAAATAATGAGATGTTATTAAACCGTTCTTAAAAAATGAATCATTCCAATCTGTATCAATCTGAGCTAACCGATCAATCTGAGCTTGTGTTCTAGCCACTCCACCTGCTACTCCTTTGATTGAGGATAAACTATTTTGATAATCTAATAATTGTCTTGAGTTCATTACATCCATATCATTTTGTTTCATCATCTCAGTAAAACCAATTCTTGATGAATATGAAAATGATTTAGAATTTTTCTTAGCTCCTTTAGTTTTGATTATAATAACTCCATTTGCACCTCTAGCACCATAAATAGCTAATTGGGAAGCATCCTTCAAAACAGTAACATCCTGAATATCTTGTGGATTTATAGTATTCATATCTGTAACTGACATATAAGTACCATCCACTACAAATAATGGAGATTTATTACCTCCACCTAATCCCATAGCTCCACGGATTGTTACATTAGAAGTAGCTCCAGGCGCTCCATTCTGAGCTTGAGAAGTTAATCCCGAAACTTTTCCACCTAACATTTGATCAACAGATAATGAAGGGTTAAAATTTTCTAAACTTTTACCAGACACAACTGTTTCTCCTGATTTAGAAGGAGAATCGAAAATACTTGTAATAACTACCTCTTCTAAAGCAGTTTCATCTGAATATTTCAAAGCTCCTAAATTAGTAGAAGTCACTTTAAATTCTTTTCCATTGATCACTAATGTATCACCTACTTTAGCATCAATGTTAAAATTTCCATTTCCGTCTGTATACGCAACTTTATCTGTACCTTTTACAGTTACCTCTACGTCTGACTCTGGAAAATTGTTAGCATCGTTAACTACACCCGTTACTTGAGCAAAAGCCACTGTTCCTAATCCTAGGAAAGCTAATAAGCCCAAAGATGTTAATCTTCTCCTCATAGTTTTATATTTTATAACATTTTAGACAAAACTCTAACTTTTTTTTAAGAATTCCAAAAAGTGATCTATTTTTTTTATTTACCAACATCTTTAAAGAAATAACTTTACATTATTATATTCAGTACCCGTTGTGCATTTTAAATAATTTGAGTTTTTAGATTATTAATATTTCGATTAAAGTATGTTTTATTAATGTACTGAATCACTGTTAGTGCAGTAATTTTAGCTAGAATTCTGGTTTTAAACCCCTCAAAAGTTTTTGCATAATTTCTTCTAATCATAAATTGATCGCATAGTTGAGAAAATAAAGTTTCAATTCTTTTTTGATACTTTTTGAATGTATAAAACTGAGGTTTGTAATCTTTTTGATTCGATCTTTTCGGTGTTTCTAATCGTATATTAACTTCATTAAATAA